>VBHX01000110.1 GCA_005879945.1 Chloroflexota bacterium
GGGTCGATTGAGCCCGTTCTTCGGCATCCCTTCGTTGACCGTGGCCGGCTGGATGGCCGGCGCGGTGGCGGTGCTGCTGTTCGGCCTGCTGCTCTTCGCGGTGGTGAACCGCGTACTCCTGAAGATGGCGCTGCGCAACATCCCGCGCCGGAGGGCACAGACGGTCCTGATCCTCTTCGGGCTGATGCTGGCCACGCTGATCATCACCGCGTCGCTATCGGTCGGCGACACGCTGAACTACTCCCTACAAGCGATCCAGCTCAAGCAGATCGGCGGTATCGACGAGGCTTTCACCCGCCACCAGGCGAACCAATACGTGCAGGGCGCATCCACGGCGGACTCCGAATTTTTCAGCGAGGTTCAGGCGGCGGATGTGGTCGCTCGCAGCAAGCAGGATGACAATGTGATCGCGGTCGTCGGCGTGATCGCGACGTCCGGTTCGATGATCGACACCAGCACGAGCCAGTCATCGTCCGAGAACGTCGCCATCTTCGGCGTGCCGACCGACTTCGGCTCCGTGTGGGGCCAGCTGCACAGCACTACCGGAGCGAACCTCGACGTCGCCACGCTGGCTCCGAATGAGGTGTTCGTCGGCAGCTTGCTGGGCGGCACCCTCAATGCCAACCCAGGCGATAGGCTCCAGCTATACGTTGACGGGCATCCCACACTGGCGGTCATCCGCGGCGTGCTCGACACCGAGGTCAACCCGAGCATCGCCAACCACGGTCCCGTAGTGAACTCAGTGCTCATGCCGCTGGCCACGATGCGCACGGTGATGCAGCGCCCGAGCGGATACAACGTGATGTTCGTCCACAATCGCGGCACTGGCGGCTTCGACGACCTCGGGCCGCAGGGCGTCACCGGCACAGAGGTCACGAAGCAATTCCGGGTCGCATTCACCGACCCCCAGTCCGCTGCCGACCTCTTTGCTTACGTGAGTACGCCGGCGATCGAGGCCCAGGTCAAGAAGATCCACGACCAGGCGTCGTTCCTCGACCCCACTCAGGATTTCAGCCGCCGGCTCCTGGTCGAGCTCAACCAGCCCACGGTCACCGATGAGTTCAAGGCGCTCGCCGGCGATCGGCTCGTGGAACGCATCATGGGTGATGCGGTGGCCGCCGCGGCCACGGCATCTGGCGGAGGACAGAGCGCGGCGCATACAGCCCAGGACAACCTGTTCCAGCTGGTCGGGGCCCTGCAGGTCGACACCAGCGCCGCCGCCGACCTGAAGACGTTTTTCGCCCAGCCCTCGATCCGCAAGCCCCTTCAGTCAGCGGCTGCATCGCTGCCCGCGGACAGCCCGCTTGTCACGAGCCTCACAAGCCTGTACTCAGAGGTCGACTCGCCTGGGGTCAGCTCCAAGTTCAAGATCATGGTCGGCAGCCCTGACTTCCAGGCCGCGCTTTCAACGGTAATAGGGGCGATCGCTCCGGACCAGCAGGCCCGATTCAATAACATCGCCTCGAGGCTCGACCTTTATGCGTACTCCGCATATAAAGCCGACGCAGTCACCTTCGCGCAGCGGGGCGGCCTCTTCATCACCGCTGCGCTCCTCGGCGTGAGCTTCTTCTCTATCGCGGTCGGCGTGCTGCTCATCTTCCTCATCTTCGTGATGCTCGCCGCCGAGCGCCGCGCCGAGATGGGCATGAGCCGCGCCGTCGGGCTGAAGCGCCGGCACCTGACCCAGATGTTCCTGTTCGAGGGCACCTCATACACGCTGGCGTCGAGCGTGGTCGGGGTCGTGCTCGGTATCGGCGTTGCCTCGCTGATGATCAACGTCCTCTCTAGCGTCTTCAATGGTTTCTACAAGGGCATCAGCCTGCAGTTCCACGTCGAGTGGACCAGCGTATTGATCTCCGCGTGCCTCGGCATCCTGCTCACGTTCGTTGTGGTCGCCTTCTCCGCGTACAAGGTGAGCCGGCTCAACATCGTGGCCGCGATCCGCGACCTTGACGAGAGCGAGCAGCGCGATAGCGGGGTGGTGACCATGTTCGTGGCGCCGTTCAGGGTGGCGTGGATGGCGATCAAGCAGTTGGTTCACGGCCATCCCGTGGTGTTCTTGGGGCGGATTACGCTGGGCACCCTCGGGGCCATCCGCACGTTCTGGTGGGCCCTGTTCCGGCGTGGTCCGCTGACGATCCTCCTCGGCGCGGGCCTGGTCGCCGCGACGCTGCCCAACGACAGCCCCGTCGCCCACTACGAAAGCGTGTACTCCACAGGCGTCTCGCTGGTGATCATCGGCGGGGGCCTGCTGGTCAAGTGGATCCTCACGATCGCTCGCGTGCGCCGGCTGGTGGCAGCACGTGTGGGCTTCACCCTGGCTGCCTTGGGTTTGCTCACTTATTGGGCGCGCCCGTTCGGACGCGTGGAAACGCTCCTACACCTCGAGAATCAGCTGCGGACCAAGCAGCTGCTCGGCGGGCCGGAGGTTTTCATCCTCTCGGCGCTCATGGCGCTGCTCGGAGCCATATGGCTCGTGATGTACAACAGCGACCTGCTAATTCGCGGCGTCATGTTCTTCACCGGCCGAATCAGCGGTCTCGCGGCGGTCACGCGGACGAGCATGGCCTATCCGATGGCAACCAAGTTCCGCACGGGGATGGCGGTCGCGATGTTCGCCATCGTCACGTTCATCATCGTGTACACCTCAGTTTTCAAGGACGTATTGGTCCAGAACTTCGCGCAGGTCGACGCGGTGTCCGGCGGATGGCAGGTCGTCGCCGGGTCGCCCGACGCCAACTTCAACCAGAGCGACAGGACGCGGTTCCCGGCCGACGTGGCGTCGCTTGTCCAAGCGAATCCAGCCGCGGCGGCCGAGGTCAAGGGAGTCGGTTGGGAAAACGCCTCGTTCGGCGTGCAGGTGCAGCAGGTGATGGCTGACGGATCGGTCGCACCTGTACAGCCGGACAACGGCTACAACCTGCACGTCGTCGACGACGGCTATCTCTCCTCCACGGGCTATGCGCTGCAGCCGCGCGCGGCCGGCTACTCGTCTGACCGCGCGGTATGGGACGCAGTCCGCAACAACACCGGGTATGCGGTCATCAACGCCTCGAGCCTTGACAAGCGGAGCAGCGGCGCCGCCGACATCGTGGGCATCAAACCGACAGACAGCACATTCCGGCCTTTCCAGGTTCGCCTGCAGACCTTCGAAAAGGCGGGAACTTCGGGAACCTGGACGGTGACCGTGGTCGGCTTCATGAAGCCGACCGTGTTGTGGGGCGGCATGTACGTGTCCAGACGCACGGCATTGGAGAGCGGCCTGTACGCCGCGCCAACAGCGGCCGCTACGGTATCCGGCGGCCAACAGGTGACCCGCCTGAGCACGACCCAGCAGCCGCTGGTGCCGACCGGCTACTACTTCTCGCTCAAGCCTGGCGTCGACGTGAACAAGGCACGGCTCGACCTGGGCCGGATGCTGGTGAGCGACCAGCTCGAGCCGGTGGTCGTCGCCGACCAGCTGGCGCAGCAGCTTAGCGGCACGCTCACGCTGCTCAACCTCGTCACCGGTTTCCTGGCGCTGGGACTGATCGTCGGCATCGCCGGGCTGGGCGTGATCAGCACGCGCGCCGTGGTGGAACGGTGGCAGCAGATAGGCATGCTTCGTGCGCTCGGCTACCGGCGGTCGCTTGTGCAGCGATCGTTCCTGATGGAGTCGAGCCTCATCGCGATCCTGGGACTACTCATCGGTGCCCTGATCGGCGTGTGGCAGTCGTATCGGTTCTTCGTGGTGGACAAGAGCTTCGGGACCGTGGCCTTCCACGTGCCGATGGTCGAGATCAGCCTGATCCTGGTGGGCGCCTACGTCGCCACGCTGGTGACTACGTACCTGCCCGCACGTTCCGCGTCGCAGGTCGCGCCGGCCGAGGCCTTGAGGTACGAATAAGCTTCAGAACGGCCGCCTCTACTGAAGGGATGGCGGGCGCGCCATCGAGGAGGCGGTTGGCGCGGCGGGTGAGCGTCTCTTCGAGCCTGTTGTCGAGGTAGGACTCGATGACCGCGGGATGGACGTAACTCCGGCGAGACACCGCCCGGGTGTTGCCGAGGCGTCGCGCCACGTTGTCGATAGCCGTCACGACGTTGCGCTTGGCTTCGGCCTCGGATTCGAATCCCTCGAGCGCGCGTAGGGCCACCGCAGCCAGCACCGTGCCGCCCCACGTGCGGAAATCCTTGGCCGTGTAGTCGGCGCCGGTGGTTTCGCGCAGGTAGGTGTTCACATCCTCTGACGAGACCGTGCGCCGCTCTCCGTCATCGTCCACGTACCCGAACAGGAGCTGGCCCGGCAGCTCCTGGCATCTCTTGACGACGCGAGCCACGCGCGGGTCGGTCACTTCAGCCTCGACATCCTTGCCACTCTTGCCGCGAAACGAAAGGCGGATCGTGTCGCCGCGCACCTTGGCATGCCGGTCGCGAAGCGTGGTCAAACCGAACGAACCGTTCTCGCTCGCGTACTCCTCATTGCCGACCCGGATGAAGGTCGTCTCGAGCAGCCTGACGACGGCTGCCACTACTTTCTCTTGGGATAGACCGGGCTTGCGCAGATCGCGCGCCACTCGCCTCCGGATGCGCGGCAGAACTCTGCAGAAGCCGAC
>VBHX01000111.1 GCA_005879945.1 Chloroflexota bacterium
GTCTCTGGCAAGGGCTCGAACCTCCGCAACCTCGTCGAGCGCGGATTCGACGTGGTGGCGGTGGCAACAAACCGGCCATCGTGCGGCGGGGCCGCGTTCGCGCGCGAGCGGAACATCCCGCTGGCAGAGCTATCGCTGAAGGCCTTCGCCTCAGAAGAAGGTCGTGATGTGGCCATGCGCGACTTCTTCAAGGGACACGGAGTCGAGCTCGTCGTCGACGCGGGATACGACCGCATTCACACGCGGCCCTTCCTCGATGCGTATCGGGGCCGGATCATCAACGTCCACCCGTCGCTGCTGCCCCAGTTCGGCGGAAGCATGGACGCAGTCGAGCAGGCGCTGAGCACAGGCGCTACCGAGACCGGAGCGACGGTGCACCTCGTCACCGAAGATCTCGATGCCGGCCCGATCCTGACCCAGGAGTCGGTCCCCGTCTTGAAGGACGATACCGTGGAGACACTTCGCATGCGAATCCACCAGGCGGAGTACCGGATCCTGCCCGCGGCCATTCGTTTGCTGGAGGCGAGACTTGCCGAGAGCCCTGCTGTCAGTCAGTGATAAATCCGGGCTGACCGGGTTCGCACGTGGGCTGGAGCGATTGGGCTTCGAGCTCTACGCCACCGGCAACACGCTGAAGGCGATCCAGGACGCCGCGATCGATGCCCTGCCCGTCACCGAGCTGACCGGGTTCCCCGAATTGATGGATGGCAGGGTCAAGACGCTTCACCCCGGAGTGCATGCAGGCTTGCTCGCGCGGCGAGACAAAGTCGAGCACATGGAGGCGCTCGAAGGGCTCGGCCTCAAGACCATCGACCTCGTGTGCTGCAACCTCTACCCGTTCGTCGATACGGTGAGCCGGCCATCGGTTGCGTTCGAGGACGCGATCGAGCAGATCGACATCGGCGGCCCGGCCATGATCCGCGCGGCGGCGAAAAACCACGAGTCGGTGCTGGTGGTGGTGCGGCCCGAGCGGTACACGGAGGTCCTGGCCGTTCTTCAGGGCGGCGGAGCTGATGAATCCTTGCGACGCCGGCTTGCGGCGGAGGCCTACGCGCACACGGCGGCTTACGACTCGTGGATCGCGGCTTACCTGCGCTCTCAAGGCGGGACCGGATTTCCGCCCGAGCTTTCATTTGCGGGCCAGCTCGCGCAGGCGCTCAAGTACGGCGAGAACGAGCACCAGCACGCGGCGTTCTACCGGTTCGGGCCCGACCCCGGTGGCCTCGGCGGAGCCAAGCAGCTCCAGGGCAAAGAGCTCGGCTTCAACAACATCCAGGACGCGGCCGCGGCCTTGGCGCTGGTCAGTGACTTCGAGCGGCCGGCGGCCGCCATCATCAAGCACACCAACCCGTGCGGCCTCGCGGTGGCGGAGGACATCGCCACGGCCTATCGGATGGCCTACGAGTGCGACAAGGTGTCCGCGTTTGGCGGGGTGGTCGCTGTCAATCGGCCCCTCGACCGCTCGACCGCCGAGATGATCGTGCAGATCGTCACCCACGTGGTCATCGCGCCGGCGGTGCTCGAGGAGGCCAACGAGGTGCTGGCGCGCCGCAAGGGCATGGTCGTGCTGGCGGCGCGAGAGCCTGGGCGCGGGTTGTTCGACTATGACGTGCGCACGGTCGCGGGCGGCTTTCTCGTCCAGGACTGGGACCGCGCCGGCTTCGACCGCGCTTCCTCCGAGGTGGTCACCAAGCGCCAGCCCACCGAGCAGGAGTGGGAGCAGCTGGGTTTTGCGTGGACGGCGGTGAAGCATGTGAAGTCGAATGCCATCGTGCTGTTCAAGGACTGCGCCGCGATCGGCGTGGGCGCGGGTCAGATGTCGCGCGTGGAGGCGGTCCAGATCGCCGTCCGTCGCGCGGCCGAGCGTGCCCGCGGCTCGGTGATGGCGTCGGATGCGTTCTTCCCGTTTTCCGACGGCCTGGAAGAAGGAATCCGCGCCGGCATCACTGCCGCGATCCAACCGGGCGGCTCGATGAAAGACTCTGAGGTCATCGCGACCGCGGACGCGGCCGGGATCGCCATGGTGGTGACGGGCCGGCGCCACTTTCGCCACTGATGGGAAGCCGTTTCGGTGAGGAGGGCCGGCAGCTCTCCTACGGTTCATATCTCAAGATCCCGGAGCTGCTGGATCTCCAGAAGGGCCTGAGTCACGAGCACGACGAGCTCCTCTTCATCGTCGCGCACCAGGTCTACGAGCTGTGGTTCAAGGTCGTGCTCTTCGAGCTCGAGGCCGCGCGCGACCGGATCGACCGCGACGACATCTTCTTCGCGCGCCATCACCTGATGCGCGTGCACACCATCGAGAGGCTGCTGGTCGAGCAGATAGAGGTGCTCGAGACGATGTCGCCGCAGGACTTTCTCGCGTTCCGCTCGAAGCTCGCTCCTGCGAGTGGCTTCCAGTCGGTGCAGTTCCGCGAGATTGAGTTCCTGTCCGGCCTGAAGAACCCCAAATACCTGGCGCGGATCGAGGCGACACCCGAGGAGAAGCAGCGGCTGCAGCGGCGCCTCGAGGAGCCGTCGCTGGCCGACGCGCTCGACGCCCTCATCGCGCGCCGCGGGTCGCCCTCGCTGGTCGAGATATTTCGCGACCGCGAGCATCACGGCGACCTGTTCGATCTTTGCGAGGAGCTCCTCGACCACGACGAGACCTTTGCGCACTGGCGCGCCCGCCACGTGCTCATGGTCGAGCGTCAGATTGGCTCCAAGCCGGGGACCGGGGGCAGCACCGGCGTCCAGTACCTCCGCTCGACGCTCGCCAAGCGCTTCTATCCCCAGCTGTGGGAGGTGCGCTCGCAGCTATGACGCCTGGATTCGCGGGTGAGCGCCCCGAGGACCATATGAAGAAGACGCGCGTGGAGCACCCGAAGGTGACCTGCGGCACGTGCCGGATGTTCGACGGCCTCGCCTGGTGCCGGCATTGGAACTTTCACACCACGGCGGAGTCGCCGCCGTGCCGGTTCTACAAACAGAAGAAAAGCTAGGGGCGCCGCGCGATGCGGCGTCCCCAACCGTATTTCGATCAGGCGGCCTCGGCCTGCTCTCTCTCGGCCTCCGCAGTGGTCACCTGCTGCCGGGGTCGAGCTTGCGCGGGGGACCTCAGCACGATGATCACGATTAGGAGCCCGACAGCCACGCACGCGGCTGCGATCGAGAAGCCGAGCTGGTATCCACTCGTCAACGCGCTCAGCACCGAGTGCCCTTGAGCCGTCAGCGTCTTCGCGTGGTCGGCTGAGACCGTCCCCAACGCGGCCAGGCCGAAGGCGGCGCCAACCTGCATGGTGACGTTGGCCACCCCCGACGCGATGCCTGCGTCGGCCGCGGGAACCTCGGCCATCATGATCGTCATCAGCGGCATGAACGACATCCCACCGCCGATGCCGAAGAGCAGATATCCGCCGAATATCGTCGGGAAGTAAGCGGCGTGCTGGTCGGAGGTCGCAAGCAGCACCAGCGCGGTGGTGATCGTGATCAGACCGGGAATCAGCAGTGCGCGCGGGCCGAATGTCCGCATCAGCCTTGCTGAGATGCCTAGCGACAGCAATCCGGTTGCTATCGTCGCCGGCAGGAAGGCCAGGCCGGTGCCGAATGCGCTGTAACCCTTGACGTGCTGCAGGTACAGCGCGCCCAGGAAGAAGGTCGCGAACATCCCGGTGGCGAGCATCGTTCGCGCCGCGCTCGCGCCGACAAGACTGCGGAGGCGGAGGACGCGGAACGGCAGGATCGGGTTTTCGAGACGCGACTCGAGGACGAAAAACGCCACCAGCAGGCCGATGGCAGCCGCGACGAAGCCGACGGTGTGGGCGGACGCCCAGCCGTAGTCAGCGGCGGTCACGATGGCGTAAATCCCCAGCACCGTGGCCCCGGTGACCAGCACGGAGCCCCAGACGTCGACACCCTTGCCCAGGCCGATTGATGCGGTCTCGTCGATGAGCGCCGCCCCAGCTGCGAAGGTCGCGATGCCGATGGGAAGGTTGATGAAGAAGATCCAGTGCCAGTTGATCCACTCGGTCAGCAGGCCGCCGGCCAGCAGGCCGATCGAACCGCCCCCGGCGATGACGAACGTGAAAACGCTCATGGCCTGCGCCCGCTCGGCCGGCTTCGGGAAGCCGGTGACGATCAAGGCGAGGATCACGCCCGCGGACAGCGCGCCACCAGCGCCCTGCACGAAGCGCGCGATCACGAGCTCCGCCGAGTTCTGGGCAAACCCGCTCAGAACCGACGCAGCCGTGAACAGGACCACCCCGGCCAGGAAGACCTTCTTGCGGCCGATGAGGTCGCCGGCCCGGCCGGCCAGGAGCAGCAGGCTGCCATAGGTGATCAGGTACGCGTTGACAACCCAGGTGAGCTCTGCCGGGGTGAAGCGCAGGTCGCGCTGGATCGAGGGCAGCGCGACGTTCACGATCGTCGAGTCAAGGACGATCATGAGCTGGCCGAAGCAGATGACGACCAGAGCGAGCCACCGCCTCGGGTCGGGCCGAAGGGCCGAAGAATGAATTTTCATAACGCCTCCTCAGACGAACGAACCAACATCGTGACGATCACTATAACAGGATCATTACGATACTTATTGCATGGACTATCTGAGAAGTGGGAATGATTCTCATCTAGTGGTAGGATCAGAAGTGGTCAAGATGGATAAGGAACCGGACTCTGGGCTCATAGCGCTCATCACCCAGATCTCCAAGGCCTTGCACCGCCGGACCTCGGAGGAGCTCCTGGGCATGCGCCTCAAGCAGTTCATGCTCCTGGGCTACGTCCGCGATCACGGCGATGGCGGGGTCTCCCAGCAGGAGCTTGAGACCGCCCTCCTGATCGACGCCAACAGCGTGGTCCTGCTCCTCAACGAGCTTGAGGCCGCCGGCTTGTCAGTGAGGCGGCGCGACCCTCACGACCGCCGGCGCCACCTGGTGGAGCTCACCGCGCCGGGACGTGTGGCGGTTGAGCGCGCCGAAAAGGCGCGGGAATCCCTCGAAGACGAGATCCTGGCCGAGTTCAGCCCCGAAGAGCGGGCGACCTTGAGGAAGCTCCTGCGGCGCGTCCTCAACGGGCTGCTCCGAGCCACAGCGGAGCCGGCCAAGCTCTAGCCAGGACGCAAGTCCTGCCTGGGGCGTTACCTTCCGGCCCCAACACAGGTCTAACAGGCGATGGGAGCATTCGACTGATCGCTCCAACCGTCCGGGACTCGGTCCAACCGCCAAAGGTCGCATCGGTGTCCGACGATCCTCGCGAGTTCGAAGTGGCGTTCCGGCTGGTGAGCCGCTCAGCGTTTCTGCTCGCGCGCCAGCTGGGACGCAGCACAGAGGAATCGATGGACATCGTGCAGGACGCAGCCCTACGCGGATGGCGCTATCGGTCGACGAGGATTGGGGACTTTCGGGCCTGGTTCCTCGCCATCGTCTATCGCTTGAGCTGCAGGCGGACCTCTTCGTGGCTGCCGCTGCCCGCGAACTGGGGTCCTCGCCGCGTTCGGGCTCAGCGCCAGCAACGTGACTCCAGCCAGCGACGTCGCGTCCTCCTCCGGCCACACTCTCCGCATGGCGGCAGGGTACGCAGACGGCTGCGGACTGTCCTCTTCGTCTCGATAGACGGCAAGGGGCTGGACGGCAATCCGAAAGAGTTCGG
>VBHX01000036.1 GCA_005879945.1 Chloroflexota bacterium
CAGCGCGACCACCCGCGGCTTGCCCGCGGCGCCCAGGTCGGCCAGGACCTGCTCCACAGTCTCCGCCTGCTCCTCCGCCGCCGGCGAGCTGACGTCGACGACCTGGAGGATCAGGTCCGCCTCGGTGACCTCTTCCAGCGTGGCGCGGAATGCGGCCACGAGGTCGGTGGGTAGCTTCTGGATGAAACCGACGGTGTCGGTGAGCAGCAGCTCGCGTCCAGTTGGCAGGTCGAGTCGGCGGGTGGTCGGATCCAGCGTCGCGAACAATCGCTGCTCCGCCTGCACTCGCGCACCGGTCAACGAGTTCAGCAGGGTCGATTTGCCGGCGTTCGTGTAGCCCACGATCGCCGCGGTCTCCAGCTCGGCTCGCCGCCGGCCAGTCCTCTGCTGATGCCGCTGCGAGCGCACCTGCTCGATCTCGCTCTCGAGGTCTCTCATGCGTTTGCGGATGCGGCGGCGCTCGACCTCGATCTGCTGCTCGCCGAAACCACCGCGAGCCCCCACCCCACCTCGCCGGCCGCCGACCTGGCGGTCATACGCATACGCGCCGATGAGTCGCGGCAGCAGGTGGTGCAGGCGCGCCGCCTCCACCTGCAGGCGACCTTCGTGAGTCCGTGCGTGCTGGGCGAAGATCTCGAGAATCACCTCGGTCCGGTCGAGCACGCGCGTTTTCAATTCCTGCTCGAGGTTGCGCTGCTGGCGCGGGCTCAGGTCGTCATTGCAGATGACCAGGTCGAAGGCGCCTTCCATCTTCAGCTCGTGCAGCTCTTCGACTTTGCCCATGCCGATGAAATGCGCGGGGTCGACCGCGGCGCGGCGCTGGATGTCGGAGCCGACGACGTCGGCGCCCGCGGTGCGCGTGAGGTCAGCCAGCTCGGTCATCTGATCCCGCACCAGCTCCGTGGTCGTTCCCGGCAGCAGCAACCCAACCAAGTACGCCCGCTCGCGGGGTGGCTTCGTGGTGATCAGAGCTTGAGCCGCCTCAGCCTGGTCATCGCCTCTTCAAGGCGCGCATCCGGAGCTGTCACAGATAAACGGAAATACCCCTCGCCGTACGTGCCGAAACCGACTCCGGGCGTGATGTTGACGCCTACCTCATCGAGCACGTGACCGGCGAATCCGATCGAGTCGTAGCCAGGCGGCACGGGCGCCCATATATAGAATGTCGCGCGTGGCGGCTTGATCGACCAGCCCAGGCTGTTCAGCGTGTCCGCGACCAGGCGGTGCCGCCGTTCGTAGACCTCGCAGGCCGCTCGCGTCTCGTCTTCTCCCCCATTCAGCGCTTCGATCGCGGCCCACTGCACCGCCTGGAAGATGCCGGAGTCGATGTTCGTCTTGAGCTGACCGATCAATCGCACGAGGTCGGCACGACCGCACACCCAGCCGATGCGCCATCCGGTCATGTTGTACGTCTTCGACAGCGAGTGGAACTCGAGCCCGATTTCCTTGGCACCCTCGATCTCGAACAGGCTCAGCGGCCGGTAGCCTCTGAAAGCAATCTCCGAGTAAGGCGCGTCGTGGCACAGAACCATGCCGTGGCGATGGCAGAACTCGACCGCTCGTTCGAGAAACTCGCGATCCGCCACCGCGGCGGTCGGGTTGTTCGGATAGTTGAGCCACATGAGCCGCGCTCGCTCTGCGACCGAAGCCGGGATCGCGTCGAGGTCCGGCAGCCAGTTGTTCTTGGCCGTGAGCGGCATGATGTACGGCTCGCCGGCGGCCATGAGCGCCCCCGTCACGTAGACCGTGTAACCCGGGTCGGGGGCGAGGACGACGTCGCCGGGATCGACGAGCGCCAGCGGCACGTGGCTGATCCCGTCCTTGGAGCCGAGCGTTGGCAGGACCTCGCTGTCCGGGTCCAGCGTCACGGCGAACCGCTCGCGGTACCAGTGTGCGATTGCCGCGCGCAGCTCTGCGAGCCCGAAGTACGACGGGTAGCGATGATTAGCCGGGTCCGCCGCAGCCTCCTGCAGCACGCTGACGATGCGCTTGGGCGTCGGCAGGTCAGGATCGCCGATACCGAGCGAGATCACGTCGACGCCGGCGCGCTTCTTCTCCTGCACCTTGCGATCGATCTCAGCGAATAGATACGGCGGGATGAGGCCGAGGCGCTTGGCACCTGCGCTGGTCGCTTCTTTCACACGGACTCCACGTACTTGAGGATACCCGGCATCGGATCAGGGTCAATTGGGAACCACCGCACGCGCGGATCCTTTCGCCACCAGCGCAGCTGCCGCCGCGCGTAACGGCGGTTCGAGCGCGCCATCACGTGCGGGAGCTCCTTGAGTGTCACCTCACCTCTTATATGTGCGAGCGCCTCGGCATAACCGATTCCACTGAGCACGGGCGCGGTCGCGGGCACGCCGGCATCGAGAGCGGCCTGCGTCTCCTCGACAAGGCCCCGCAGTACCTGCTCTGCGCTGCGGAGGTCGAGACGGCGGTCGATGACCTGGAGGTCGGCGGCGAGCCCGATGCGCAGCGCCTCCCACTCTGGCGGCGTGCGGCGGCGGAGCCTGCTAAGGGGCGGGCCCGCGGTCTCGAGCACCTCGATCGCGCGGATCACTCGGACAGGGTTGCGGAGGTCGACACCAGGGTCCGGGTCCAGTGCCAGGAGTCGCTCGCTGAGGCTCGCGGCGTTAAGTCGTGAGAGCTCCTTGCGCAGCTCCGCATTGGGTGGGACTCCGGTGAGGCCGAACCCATCGCACAGCGCGTCGACATAAAGCATGGTGCCGCCTTCGACGATCGGCACGTGGCCGCGCGCGGCGATGTCGGCGATCGCGGCTCGAGCGCCTTCGACGTATCCCGCGGCGTTGAACGTCGTCGCCGGATCGACGAAATCGATCATGTGGTAGTGCACGCGCCGCCTCTGCTCGGGGCTGGGCTTGTTCGTGGCGATGTCCAGCCGCTCGTACACCTGGCGCGAGTCCGCCACGACGATCTCGCCGCCGATCTTCAACGCCAGCTCGAACGCAATCGCGGACTTGCCGATGCCGGTGGGTCCGACGATGGCTGGAACGCGAGTCGTACTAGTAGTTCCTTCGAAAATGACGCGTGAGCTCCCGCCACTCGACCACCAGCCGTGTCGGCCGCCCATGCGGACAAGTGACTGATTCCGCCGCTGTCTCGAGGTCGGCCAGCAGCCGCCGCTGCTCGGCGATGTCGAGGACGTCGCCAAAGCGCACCGCCGAGTGGCACGCGAGCGCAGCCGCGGCTTTGTGCATCGCCTGATCGCCGCGCGTCTCGCTCAATGCCGCCAGCGTTTCCTGCACCGCCGCGGTCGCGCGACCGGCCGGCATCTCGACCGGCACGGCTGTGATGCGAAGGCTGCGAGGTCCGAACTCTTCGTACTCGAGACCGAGAGTGGCCAGGTCAGCGCGATGGTCGGCCGCAGCCGCGATCAACGCGGGCTCGACGTCCACCGCCTGCGGCATCAGCAGCGGCTGGCTTGCGCCAAGTCCCGTTTTCAGGCGCTCCAGCATGCGGTTGTAAAGGACGCGCTCGTGGGCGGCGTGCTGATCGACCAGCACCAGACCCTGCGGTCCCTCGGCCACCAGGTAGCCGGGGCCGACCTGCCCGATCGGCCTCAGCGCAGCACCCGTATAGCTGCTCGGAATCGGTTCCTCCAGCGGCAGCGCCGCGGCGCTGTGCACCACCAGCTGCGTTTCGCCGACCCGCGCCGCGGCAACACCTGCTACTGATTGGGGCGTGTGGTAGTGCACCGGCTCGCTGGCGCCGAGGGCCGAGCGCACGGCACGCTGCAGAGCCGTGAACACCGCACCCTCCTCACGAAACCTCACCTCCCGCTTGGCCGGATGCACGTTGACGTCCACGAGCGATGGATCGATGCCGATGTCGATGACCGCCACCGGATGCCGGCCTCGCTCCAGCCGCCCCTGGTAACACTCTTCGAGCGCGTAAGCCAGCGGCCGCGCCGTGATCGGCCTTCCATTGACCGCGAGCACGATTCCGTCCCGGCTGCCGCGGCTCAGCTTCGGCTGCGACACCATGCCGGTCACCAGGGGCAGGCCGACCAGCTCGAGCATCTCGGCGGCCACCGGCGCGCCGTGCACCGAAGCGACCGCGCGCCGCCGGTCACCGTCGCCCGCGCTGCTGATCGATGCGCGGCCGTCTATGGTCACCTGGAAGCGCACGTGCGGATGCAGCAGCGCGAAGGCGCTGACCACATCCTTGATCGCGGCAACCTCGGTGGCATCCGATTTGAGGAACTTCAGCCGCGCCGGCACGTTGGCGAAGAGGTCGCGCACCTCGATCGTCACGCCTGTCAGCAGCGGGCCGGCGCCGTTCTCGATCACCTCGCCCGCGCGGATGTGGATGCGTGCGCCGGCGCTGGAGCACTCGACCTCGGCGACCGCCGCGATGCTGGCCAGGGCTTCGCCGCGAAACCCGAGGGTGGTGATCGCCTCCAGGTCGGAGAGGGCGGCGACCTTGCTTGTCGCATGACGGATGAACGCAAGCTGTAGCTCGTCCGCGGGAATGCCGCCGCCGTCATCGCTGATGCGGATCGAAGTTCGCCCCGCGCCACGCACATCGATGCTGATGCGCCGCGCTTCCGCGTCGAGGGCGTTCTCGATGAGCTCCTTCACTGCCGAGGCCGGCCTCTCGATCACCTCACCCGCCGCGATCGCATCGGCAATCTCAGCGGGCAGGATGTGGATCGGGCTGGACATTGCTATCGGTCCAGTTTGGCCCGCAGCTCGTACAGCTTCTGGAGCGCCTCCAGCGGGCTCAGGGTGTCCGGCTCGATGTCCTCGAGCTCTTTGCGGAGCGGATCAGGCGCCAGCTCCATCGGCAGGCCGAGCTGCTGTTCTGGCGGTTCGAGAGGACGCTGGCGCTCGAGCTCGCCCAGCACCTGGCGGGCGCGCGCGATCACACCGGACGGAAGTCCCGCCAGTGCCGCGACATGGATGCCGTACGAGCGGTCGGCTCCACCAGGCACGACGCGATGCAGGAAACGCACCGTCTCTCCCTCCTCGAGCACCTCGACCCGCTGGTTGCGGACCCGCGGCAGCCTCTCGGCCAGCGCGGTCAGCTCGTGGTAGTGCGTCGCGAACAGCGTGCGGCAGCCAAGCCGCGGTGAGTCGTGCAGATACTCAACCACCGCCTGCGCGATCGACACGCCGTCATACGTCGAGGTCCCCCTCCCCACCTCATCGAGGATGACGAGCGACGCGCGCGTGGCGTGGTTGAGGATGTTGGCGGTCTCGGTCATCTCAACCATGAATGTCGACATGCCCGCGCCGATGTCGTCATGGGCTCCAACTCGCGTGAAGATGCGGTCGACCAGGCCCACCACCGCCTGGTCCGCGGGCACAAAGCTGCCGCACTGCGCGAGCAGCACGATCACCGCGGCCTGCCGAAGGAACGTCGACTTGCCGGCCATGTTCGGGCCCGTGATGATCGCTATCTGCTGGTCAGCCGGATCGAGTGCGAGGTCGTTGGCGACGAACGCGCCATCGGCGAGATGTCGCTCGACCAGAGGATGACGGCCGGCTTTGATGCTCAGCACAAGCCCCGCGTTGACGGTAGGGCGGCGCCACCGCTCGCGCGAGGCCGCGACCGCAAGGCTGCGCAACGCATCGATGCTCCCGATTGCCTGCGCGGTGGAGCGCAATGCGGGCGCCTGCTCCGCGATCCTGGTTTCCAGGTCGCGGAGGATCTCGACCTCGCGCGCCGCGATCCGCTCCTGGGCGGTGAGGACGACCGCCTCCTTCTCCTTCAGCTCTGGGGTCAGATACCTCTCCGCGCCGGTGAGCGTCTGCTTGCGCACGTAGTCGGCAGGGATCGATACGGAGTTGGCGTTGCTGACCTCGATGTAGTAGCCGAAGACCTTGTTGAAGCCGACCTTGAGCGAGCGGATTCCTGTCCGCCGGCGCTCCGACGATTCGAGGGCGCCGATCCATTCGCGGGCGCTCTGTGATGCGTCGACGATGCCGTCGAGCTCCGCGTCATAGCCGCGGCGGATCGCGCCTCCATCACGTGAATGCGGAGGCGGATCTTCGACCAGCGCGCGCGCGAGCTCGGAGGCCAGCTCCGGCGCGGCCGCCATCTCGGTCGCCAGCTCGCGAATCGCCAGGGCCTCGCATGCGCCCGCGACATCGCGTACGGCGGGAATCGCTTCCAACGAACGGCGCAGGGCGACCAGCTCACGCGCACCCGCATGACCCTGCGCCGCCCGTGCGACCAGGCGCTCGAGGTCGCCCACGTCTTTGAGTGCGAGAGCCAGCTTCTCCTGGACCGTGGCTGACGATGAAAGCTCGTCGACCGCGCTCAAACGCAGCTCGATCGACTCCGCGTCGCGCAGGGGCGCGCCCAACCACGCGCGCAGCCTTCGCGCTCCGATCGGTGTCCGTGTGTGGTCCATCAGCCTTACGAGCCCTGAGAGCTCGAGGTTGCGCACCGTCGCCGCATCGAGCGCCATCGTCGCGTCGGGCGAGTAGGTGCGAACGGTCAGCTGGCCAGGACCGAGGCGGGTCTGGATCTGCTTGAGGTAGTCCAGCACCACTCCGGCCGCTCCGATGGCCAGGGGCGCGTCGGCGGCCCCGATCGCCGCGGGATACGCGATCCCGAGCAGGTCGCGGAGTCGCTGCTGCCCTCGAACCGGATCGAACCTGTACTCCTCAATTGCCGGCGGCGTCAACAGCTCCGCGGGCGCAAGTCGCTCGAGCTCGGCGTTGAGCCGCTCGGCGGCAAGCTGGCACAGAAGCAGTTCGCCGGTTGACACGTCGCACGCGGCCAGCCCCGCGTCGGCGCCGCGAGCCCACGCGGCGACCAGGTAGTTGGGTCGGGTCGGGTCGAGATACGAATCTTCGACCACGGTTCCCGGTGTGAGCACGCGCGTGACGTCGCGCTTGACCACCGGGCCTTTGCCCGCTGCCTCGAGCTGATCGCAGATGACGACTTTGTGCCCCGCGCGCAAGAGCTTGCCAACGTATGACTGCCACGCGTGATACGGGACCCCGCACATCGGCGCGCGCCCTGCCTTGCCCAGCGGACGCGAGGTGAGCGTGACCCCCATCACCGGCGCTGCGATCAGCGCGTCCTCGAAGAACACCTCGTAGAAGTCGCCGAGACGGAAGAGAAGAATTCCCTCTGGGTGCTGCTCTTTCGCTTCACGGTACTGTCGCATGACCGGAGTGAGAGCAGGGCCAGCCTCCTTCACGCGGCCGGCAGCCCCAACACCTGGCCGGCGGTGGCCTGCACCACGCGCAGGTTGATCACGTCGCCGGGCGAGACGCTTGAGCCACGAAGAACGATCGCCCGCTTGCCCTGGCGGATGCGGCCGTACGGACGACCCAGCTCGTCATTGCCTTCGACGAGAACCTCAACATCGCGGCCGACCCATCGCGAGGTCTTGCGAGCAGCGATCTCGCGCTGCAGAGCGAGGAGATCGTTGAGCCGTCGCAGCTTTTCGGCATGCGGCACGTCGTCCTCCATCTTCGTGGCCGCAAACGTGCCGGGTCGGGGCGAGTACATCGCCAGGTGAACGACGTCGAACTCGATCTCTTCGAGCAGGCCACGCGTGTTGAGAAACGCCGCCTCCGACTCGCCGGGGAAGCCGACGATCACATCGGTCACCAGCCCGAGATCCGGCATGAGAGCGCGCGCTCGCTCGACGATCGCGCGGTAGTGCCTGGTCTGATAGCCACGAGCCATCCGCTTGAGGATGCTGTCATCGCCGGACTGGACCGGCAGCTGCAGCTCCCGGCAGACGACCTCGCTATCCGCCATCGTCTCCAGCAGCTCCGGCTCGAGGTCCTGCGGATGCGAGGTCATGAAGCGCAGCCGCTTCAGGCCAGGGGTCCTCTCCACCGCGCGAACCAGGGCGGCAAGGCCGCCGCATCCGCCCGGGTCGTGGTAGTCGTCGACGTTCTGGCCGAGCAGGACGACCTCCCGCGCACCCGCCTCGACTGCGGCTCGGCACTCTTCCAGCACGTCCGCCATCGCCACGTGGCGTTCGCGGCCACGCACCCGGGGCACGATGCAGAAGGTGCAGTTGTGGTCGCAGCCCTGGATGACGCGAACGTAGTGGCTGACGCCCGTGCGCCCCGCGGGAGGCATCGCCTCGCCTTCCGAATAGTCGTACCGAGCCGCCAGGCCGGCGAGGAAGTCGTCGTATTCACCAATCGGCACCACGGAGTCGAGCTGGGGAAACCGGCGCCGGAGGTCGTCGCCCTCCTTGGCCACGATGCAGCCGGTGACCGCGATCGTCCGCTCGGGCGTCTTCCACGCCTTCAGCTCGTGGAGCTTCGAGTAGACCCGATCCTCAGACGCCTGGCGGACGACGCACGTGTTGAGGATCGCGATGTCCGCGCGGTCGAGCGATTCCTCCTGGTAGCCCGCCGCGAGCAGCTTCCGCGCGAGGCCCTCTGAGTCGGCGGCGTTCATCTGGCAGCCGATCGTCCAGATGTGGAACGACCTCGCCCGAACCCTGGTCGGACCCGTTATCGGCTCTCCACGAGCAACCGGATCCCGGTGCGTTCCTCACCGTCGATGGAGATGTCGATGAAGGCCGGGATACAGACCAGGTCGAGGCCTCCCGGCGCCACGTACCCGCGTGAGATGGCGATTGCCTTCACCGCCTGGTTGATCGCGCCTGCACCGATTGCCTGCACCTCTACCCGTCCTTTGCTCCGGATCACCCCCGCTATGGCTCCGGCCACCGCAACCGGCTTGGAGGTGGCTGATACCTTCAGCACCTCCACTGGAGCGCGCCCCTCCCCTGTCATTGCTGGAACCCCTTCAAGAATGTTCGCGATCGACTCGCTGGATCGATGTTGCCCGGCCGGTGGAAGCACTAATGGTAACCAGAACTGAGTTGAATGTGACTACTCCTGACGCAACTACAAACCGGTTCGGAACCCCTGTCAGGAACCTCTGGAGGACCACGTCCTTGTCCATTCCGATGCAGCCGTCCCTGGGCCCGACCATGCCCACGTCCGTGACGTAGGCGGTGCCTCCGGTCAGGACCCGGGCGTCGGCGGTCGGGATGTGGGTGTGAGTGCCCACAACGGCGCTCGCCCGGCCGTCCAGGTACCAGCCCATGGCCGTCTTCTCGGAGGTCGCCTCGGCGTGCATGTCGCAGAAGACGATCTTGATCTCGGGGTGGCCGGCCAGGATGGCGTCGGCGGTCCGGAACGGGTCGTCGAGGGGATCCAGGAAGATCCTGCCGATCAGGTTCAGCACCAGGACCTCTTGGCCCGCGGCGCTGATGGTGGTCGAACCCTTCCCCGGAGCCTTGGGGGGGTAGTTGGCCGGCCGGATCACGTGGTCGAGGGTCGGCAGCTCGTTCACGAAGTCCTTCTGCGCGTATACGTGGTTGCCGGTCGTGATCACGTCCGCTCCTGACGCCCGGAGCTCGGCCACCAGCTTCCCCGTGAGCCCGAACCCGCCAGCTGCGTTCTCGCCGTTCAGGATCGTGAGGTCGGCGCCGAGCTCCTTTTTCAGCCCGGGCAGGATGGCCTTGACCGCCTCACGTCCCGGCTGGCCGACGACGTCGGCGACGAACAGGATGCGAAAGTCGTCAGCCACGAGGGTTAAGAGTCTATTGCCACTCCCCACCCGCCTGGCCGCTGCGCGGCGAGGCGACCTCCCCACGAGGTGGGGAGGAAACAAAAAGGGAGCCCGAATTGGGCTCCCTAGTTTGGTTGGTTTCTACTTGGCATACTCCACGGCTCGAGTCTCTCGGACCACGGTGACCCGGATCTGACCCGGAAAGCTGAGCTCGGTCTCGATTCGCTTGGCAATATCCCGAGCCATCAGCTGAGCGGCCGAGTCGTCGATCTGCTCCGGCTTGACGAGGATCCGAACCTCGCGGCCGGCCTGGATCGCGTACGACTGCTGGACTCCCTGGAACGAATTGGCGATCTCCTCCAGCTTCTCGAGTCGCTTGACGTAGGCCTCAAGCGATTCACGCCTTGCTCCTGGCCTTGCGGCGGAGATGGCGTCGGCGGCGATGAGCAGGAGCGCCTCCGTGGTGTGCGGCTCCTCGTCGTAGTGATGAGCGCGCACCGCGTGCACGACCGGGGCGGGCACCCCATGTCGCTGCAAGAGATCTGCCCCGATGACGGCATGCGATCCCTCGACCTCGTGGTCGATGGCCTTGCCGATGTCGTGGAGCAGGCCCGACAGCTTGGCGATTCGAACGTCGGCGCCGATCTCGGACGCCATCATGGCGGCGAGGTAGGCGACCTCTTTGGAGTGGTTCAGCACCTGCTGGCCGTAGCTCGTACGGAATCGCAGGATGCCCAGGTGGCGGACGACCTCAGGGTGCAAACCCTGCAGCCCGACCTCGAGAACAGCCGCCTCCCCCTCCTCTTTGACCCTCTGCAGGACCTCCTGGCGGGACTTGGCGACGATCTCTTCGATGCGGGCCGGATGGATTCGTCCGTCGACGATGAGCTTGTTGAGCGCGACCCTCGCCACCTCGCGGCGGACGGGATCGAACCCGCTGATGATCACGGCCTCGGGGGTGTCGTCGACGATCAGGTCGATCCCCGTGGCCTGCTGTAGGGCCCGGATGTTGCGGCCCTCTTTGCCGATGATGCGGCCCTTGAGCTCATCGGTCGGCAGCGGCAGCACCGAGACCGAGACTTCGGCGGTCTGGTCGGCGGCGATGCGCTGGATCGACTCGGTGACGATCTCGCGGGCACGACGCTCGCTTTCGTCGCGAGCGGCCAGCTCGGCCTCCCGCACCTTGCGGGCGACCTCGTTGCGGAGCTCTTGCTCGACCTGCCCCATCAGGACTCCCTGAGCCTCCTGCCGCGTCATGTTGGCGACGCGCTGAAGCTCTTTTTCCTGCTGGCGGTAGGTGTCCTCGAGCTGGGCTCTGATCTCGTCCAGCCCCTTCTCCTTGTCGCCGAGCTCGCGCTCGCGCCTGATGAGGTCCTCGCCCTTACGGTCGAGGTTCTCCTCCTTTTGAAGAAGGCGCTTTTCGATCTGCTGTGACTGAACCCGGTACTCCCGGGCCTCCTGTTCGGCGGCTGTGCGAACCTTGACCGCCTCCTCCTTGGCCTCCAGGAGCTTCTCCTTGGCCTGTGTTTCGGCCTCGGAAAGCGCCTGCTGGGCCTTCAGCTCGAGCGCGCCGGCCCCATCGCCCTGTCGGTTTTGGAGCAGCAGATAAGCCACCCCAGCACCGACGAGGAGGGCTACCACAGCCACCAGGACTAGCGATACAAAGACGTAGACAGGCATGTGACATGCACCTCATTTATTCGATTGTCAAAGTGCAGAACCATCGCAGGCAGAGTGTTGCCCGCGTCGGGTTGGCTCTATGACTGCGGCGCCAAAAGGCGCCGCCCGTAGGGAAATTCTAGGCCGGTATGGGGTGCGAGCGCCCTTTCAGCACGGATATGCACGCAGCTCGGGCCACAGCGACCGAGAAGCCCCGTCTGACCAGCTTGCTGCCGATCTCGTCGAGGATCTCTCGGTGGCCTGGAGCGGGCTTGCGGGCGTACAGGCGTTCCGCGATCTGGGTGGCGGCGGCAAGCTGCTCGGCCTCGCCGAAGCCCTCCATGGCGGTGTCGACGTGAGTGCGGTCGACTCCCCGGGCAGCCAGCTCCGCCGATAGTGCTCGCGGGCCCCGGACCGACCCCCGCCGGCGAACGAATGAGCGCGCGAACGCCTGGTCATCGAGGTAGCCGAGCTCCTCGAGCCGCCACAGGGCGGTCCTGATCTCCTCGCCCTCGAAGCCCCGACGGGTGAGCTTCAGCAGCAGCTCGACCCGTGAGTGAGCCCGGCGCGCGAGCAGCCTCACGCCCGCATCGAGCGCAGTGCCCGCCGGCGGAGCCTTGCGGCCATAGCGGCCGCTAGAACTCCTCCGCGCCACTGTTCGACGAAGCCACCGCGGAACCCGAGGCCCGCATCACGGACTGCGGCGTCCCGCCCACTGCCTTGGCCCGGACGTTGGCCTCGATTTCGGCGGCAAGGGTCGGGTTTTCGCGGAGGTAGTTGCGCACGTTCTCGCGGCCCTGGCCGAGGCGCTGGTCGCCGTACGACATCCAGGTCCCGCTCTTCTCCAGGATCCCGTACTCGAGCGCCGCGTCGATGAGCGAGCCCTCGCGCGAGATGCCTTCGTTGAACAGGATGTCGAACTCCGCCGAACGGAATGGAGGCGCGACCTTGTTCTTGACGACCTTCACCTTCACGCGCGCGCCGACCGAATCGAGGCCCGACTTGATGACCTCGACCTTGCGGATGTCGAGGCGCACGGACGAATAGAACTTGAGCGCGCGGCCGCCAGGCTGCGTCTCCGGGTTGCCGAACATGATCCCGACCTTCTCACGGAGCTGGTTGAGGAAGATGACCGAGCAGTTCGATTTCGAGATCGCGGCCGTCAGCTTGCGCAGTGCCTGGGACATGAGCCTGGCCTGCAGTCCAACGTGGGCGTCGCCCATCTCGCCTTCGATTTCGGCCTTCGGCACGAGCGCCGCGACCGAGTCGATGACGATCACATCGACAGCCCCTGAGCGAACCAGGACCTCGACGATCTCGAGCGCCTGCTCGCCCGTGTCGGGCTGGCTGATGAGAAGGTCGTCGATCTTGACCCCGATCCTCGACGCATACAGCGGGTCCAAAGCGTGCTCCGCATCCACGAACGCTGCCACCCCACCCTGCTTCTGGGCCTCGGCGATCACATGCAGCGCGAGCGTTGTCTTGCCGGCCGATTCGGGCCCGTACAGCTCGGTCACCCGGCCGCGCGGGATGCCCCCCACCCCGAGCGCCAGGTCGAGGAGCAGGGCGCCGGTGGGGATGACGATGATGTCGCCACGCTGCGCGGCCTGTTCACCCAACTTCATGATCGAGCCCTTGCCGTAGCTCTTGACAATGTGGGAGATCGCCGAGTCGAGGGACTTCTCTTTTTCCTTTTCCAATTTCTTGTCGATGCCTCCTAGGTCGTTGCGGCGAGTGTTCTACGTCGTGGGCTTGGAATCAACGTCGTCTTAACAGCAGGCCGTTCGGGAAGTCTAGCGAACAGGTGTTCGGCTCGTCAAGGGTGTCGCTGGCTTATTACGTCTCTACACTCACAATAGGCCACAGGAAGGGAATACAGCTCGTTCGCATTCAGAGGGAGGAAACAGTGACATCCATTACATCCAAGCTATGCCTGCTAGGAGGCGCCTTGGGATCCGCGCTTGCCATTTTTATTGCATCTTCCATGACCGTTCTCGCGGGTGAAGGAAACGGTAGCTATCTGGGCATCCTCTCTTCGACCGCTCCCAGTGGATACACACCGTCTCCGGCTTCCAACTCCGTCGGAAGCACGCTTACATTCCAGTTCAGCGTCACGAACCTGACCACCCAGCCGCAGTCGATGAGCCTGCAGCTAAACGTGAATCACATCACGACCTATCCCGTCAACGGCCAGCAGCTGGACATCAGCAATGGGCAGCCGGGCGTCGCCAATGGAGCAGTCATCGACGGCCATTTCGACGAGCATCTCTCGACCGAAGTGCAGGATCCAAAACCGACCTTCACCGCCTTTTCCATCGCACCGAGCGCGACCCAGACGGTGCGCCTGTCCCGCAGCCTTGGACAGTGTGGCTATTACGAGGTCGACGTTGCCAAGGCCGGCTTGACGACCCAGAAAGGACTCATCGGCTTCGAGATCCGCGTTCTTGGATGCAGCCCGCCACCCGCAGCTGCGAGCCCGTCTCCCAGTCCCTCGCCGACTGGCGGAGTTTCTGGATCGCCTAGTCCCTCACCAAGTGGCGGTGTTCCCAGTGCGAGCGCGAGCCCGGCTGGTGGGATCCTCGCTGCGACCGGCTCGACTCCACCTTCCGAGGTCCTCGGTCTGCTCCTGCTTGGAATCGGTGTGATTGCCTTGATAGCGGGGTTCGCCGCATTGAGGCGCCGAGCGTCCTGATGGCGTTTCGTCGCGTGCCGGTCGCGGCGTTGCTGGCTCTTGGTGCGACCTCCCTCGTTAGCGGCGTGGCGCTCCTTCTCATCAACTTTGCCCCGTACTTCTCTATCTCGGGCGCGACATCGCTCGCCCTGCCGCTTTCAGCCCTGGCTGGTCCTCCCGGTGCCGATCCGTCGATCGTGGTGGCTCCGACCTCGGCCATCGCGTCGCAGGCCGTGACCGCCGCGCCGTCCCAGTCGCCCGTTGACGGCGTTTGGTTCGAGATGCGCATCCCGGCAGTTGGCTACAGCACGGTGGTTCGACAGGGCGTCGGACTCAACGTTCTTGATGCGGGGCCTGGACACTATCCGAGCACTCCCTGGCCGGGGCAAGCTGGCAACGTCGGCGTCGCGGGACACAACACGTTCTGGCTCGCCTTCAGCCGTTTGAAGCCGGGCCAACGTATCGAGATACAGACGCAGCACGGCTCATACGTCTACGAGATAACTGGTTCGAAAGTCGTCAGTCCAACTGACCGCACGGTGCTTGCCGGCACCGGTGACAATCGACTCACGCTGACCACCTGCTACCCCCTTTGGGCTGGAGGCCTCGCGACACAGCGCCTCATATTCAGCGCCAGCGAGATAGGCGGAGTCGGCTAGCCCCAGTCGATTCCCCTCTCTTCACAAACCTTAACCGCACGATTCGAGCCTGGCCGCGTCAGACGCTCCGAAGGTGTTGCGACTACCTATTTCCTGGCTGCCCGCCGCCCTGCTGCTTGCATTGGTGGCCGTAAGTGGGAGCTCGACGGCTCCGCGTGCCCAGTCCTCCGCTTCACAGTCCATGCCCGTTGCGGCGATGGTCCAATTCACGGCGCCGGACCGGCTTCACCACCAGGTTCCGAGACCGACCCCCGTCGCCGTGCCCACGTCGGCCAGCGTCGCTGTGGCCGCGCCTCCACCCAGAGCTCCCTCGATTGTCATCGGCTCGACTCAGCAGGTGCTGATCAACCGCGATCGTGCAGGGGCCGGGCGCGCGCCGCTGTCCTGGAGCTCCTGCCTTTACTCGGTCGCTCTCGCCAACGCGAAGCGCATGGCCGCCCAGGGATTCATCTCTCACACCAACGGACCGACCGCCGACCTGAGGTGTGGCTTGGGCAGCCGGGCGGGCGAGAACGTCGGCTACTGGACGGGCGGAGTCAACGATGCGCAGCTGAACACGATGTTCATGAACAGCCCGGACCACCGGGCCAACATCATGGGCCCGTACCGTTACGTGGCCACCGCCTGGGTCACTGCACCGAACGGCGTCGCCTACATCGCTGTCGAACTGAGCTAGCGAATCAAGCCGGCCGCCGCGTGTTGGGCCGGCCCGCGCCCTCGCGAACCTCATCGATCAGCAGTCGCAGCGCCTGCGCCGCGGCCTGCCGGCGATTGGACCAGCGGTCGCCGGTGAAGCTGTACTCCTCGCAGCGGCTCCCCCACTCCGAGTCAACCGCGATGTATGTGAGGCCGATGGGCTTTGCGGTGCCCTCCGCACCCGGACCTGCGATGCACGTGATCGACGCCGCAAGGCTGGTACCGAATCGCCGGCGGGCGCCCTCCGCCATCGCCAGAGCGACCTCACGGCTGACGGCGCCGTTTCGAGCGAGAAGCGCCGCCGGAACGCGGAGCTCGTTGCGCTTGACCTCATCCGCATAAGCGATCACACCGCCAAGGAAGTAGGCGGAGCTGCCGGGACGATCGGTGATGAGGGCTCCGAGCAGGCCGGCGGTACACGACTCGGCGACTGACACCGTGAAACCCTCGCGGCTGAGCAGCACTCCCAGCTCGGCGGCCGACTGGTCCACCGGCGAAGCGGCTCCTCGTTCGCCTTCCCCGAGACCGATGAGGTGCCGGTATCGCCACAGAATGTCAGCGCCGCTCACGATCGTGAAGACGACCGCGACCGCCACTGCAATGTCGGCGACGGTTACCAGCACCGGATAAGGGCGCTGCAGGATGAGCAGCGCCACCGCGGCCATCTGGGTCACGGTCTTCGTCTTGCCGAGCGGCGCGGCCGCGATCACTCGCCCCTGGCTCGCGCCCACCGAACGCAGAATCGTGATCAGAAGCTCGCGTGAGAAGATCACGACCACCACCCACGCCGCGACCAATCCCTCCTGGACGAGGACGATCAGAACGGACAGCACCAGCAGCTTGTCGGCCAGCGGGTCGAGGAATTTGCCGAGGTCGCTGACCATCCCGCGGCGCCGCGCGATCTGTCCGTCGAGGGTGTCGGTGAAAGAAGACACGATGAACAGGGCTGCCGCCAGCTGGTCGTGCCCGCGAAATGGCAGCAGGAGCAGCGCCATCAGCACCGGTATTGCCGCCAGCCGGCTGAGGGTCAGGATGACCGGGAGATTCACAGGCTCTCAGGAAGAAGTGTGCGACGACTGGGATAGGGATGGCGGCGGCGTGACCAGCGGGCTGTACACGGCGGGCGTGGCCGGAGCATTGATGATGGTTCCGCGCTGATCGGACTCGACCTGCCGCCATGCATAAAAGACGAACGCACCAGCCAGGAGCAGCAGCCCGGCCAGCGCGGCCGCGGGGCCTGTGAGAACCACGCGTGGTCGCGGGGTGAGGGTGCCCAGGCCCAGCGTCTCGCGCGGGTCCTGCACCGGTCGCGGCAGCTTCGCGACCAGCGACTCCTCGTCGAGCCCGAGGTAGCGGGCATACGTGCGCAGGTAGCCGCGCGCGTAGACGGGCGCGGGGATGAGCTCTGGCTCGTCAGCCTCCAACGCGCTGAGATGCTCGAGCCGGATGTGCGTCGCCGACGCCGCCTGCTGCAAGGTGAGGCCGCGCTCGCCACGCTTGGCGGCGAGAAAGGCCCCTAGAGTCACGGCCGCGACTCTAACTTCACTCCAGACCGAGCCTGTCCAAAAGATCGTCGACGTCGGGAAGGTTCATCATCACCTCGCGGGATTTCGAGCCCTGGTAGCCGCCGATCACGCGGTGCTCGGCGAGCTGGTCGACGATGCGACCGGCACGCGAATACCCGACGTTGAACTTGCGCTGCACCAGCGACACCGAGGCCGCACCCTCCGCCGCGACGGCGCGAGCAGCGCGAGGGAACAACGGATCGAGCTTGCGCTCGGGGGTCTGGCTTCCCTCCCACTCCGTGCCGGCCCCCTCTTCGAGGATCTCCTCCATATAGCGCGGGCCGCCCTGCGAGCGCCAGAAGTTGACGACCGACTCCACCTCGGGATCGCTGACGAACGCGCCTTGGATGCGAGTCGGTTTACCCGCGTCGACCGGCTGGTACAGCATGTCGCCACGACCCAGCAGCTTCTCCGCGCCGCCCGTGTCGAGGATGACGCGGCTGTCGACCTGCGAGCCGACCGCGAACGCGATGCGCGACGGGATGTTGGCCTTGATGAGACCGGTGATGATGTCCGTGGACGGCCTTTGCGTGGCGATCACGAGATGAATGCCCACGGCACGCGCCAGCTGTGCGATGCGACAGATGAGCTCTTCGATCTCGCCCGCGGCGACCATCATCAGGTCGGCCAACTCGTCGATGACGATTACCACGTAAGGCAGCTGGCGGGCGAGACGCTGAGTGGCCTTCTCGTTGTAGGCGGCGATGTTCCGCACGCCCTCGGCCGAGAACATCTTGTAGCGGCGGTCCATCTCCGCCACCGCCCATCGCAGCGCGGCGGCGGCCTCGTGCGGTTCGACCAGCACCGGCAGCGCGAGATGCGGCAGGCCGTTGTAGTTCGTGAGCTCGACGCGCTTGGGGTCGATTAGGAGCAATCGCATGTGGTCGGGCGTGACCTGGAACAGCAGGCTCGTGATCAGCGCGTTGATGCATACGCTCTTGCCTTGGCCCGTGGCGCCGGCGATGAGCAGGTGGACCAGGCTCGCCGCCTTGTTTGGGACCTCGATCCCCACGGCTGACTTGCCGGGGATGGGCGCCTCGATGCGAAGGGGCGCGGCCGCCAGCGCCAGCGACAGGTCGTTCTGCAGAGCCGTGATCCGTTTCACCTGCACGCCCGCACCGGGCATCAGCTCGTACTGCGTTACCGCGGGCCCGGGGTTGACGCCGACCACCTTGCACGACACTCCGAATGTCTCGAGCGTGCTCTCGATGACCTTCACGTTGCGCTTGATCTCATCCGCCATGCGCTCGCGACGCGCAGTGACGGTATCGAGCAGGGCGATGGACGGGAGCCTCCACTCGATCTCGGGCAGGTCATCTTCCGGCTCGGCGATCACGCGCAGCACAGGCTTCTCGGAGGCGTCGCCCGGCTCGGCGGCCTCTCGACGCTCCGCCTCAATGGGCATCGGAGCCTCGTGCTTGGTTTCGATCTCCCACGCCCGCAGTGCGGCCGGCGCCACGGGCGGGTAGGCCGGGCCGACAACGTCGTCATCAGCAACCGCGGCGGCCTTGCCGACCGGCTTATTCGATTGCTCCGACGGTGTCGAGACCAGTCGGTCGAGGCGCCGCCGTTCCGCATATGCCGCCTGCAGCGCGCCGACCACCGTCGCGATCAGCGACCCTGGGCTGAAGTGGATCGTGATGATGAGACCGATCACAAGCCCGGCCACCAGCAGCGCCCACGCCCCCCCAACCCCGGCCAGGCCGATCACCAGGCGGTCGATCGACCTTCCCGCTGAACCGCCGGCTTGAGCGGCGAGTCCAAAGAGCCCGACCAGCGCGATCACCGCCACCGTTGCCGCCAGCGCGTCGAGCAGCCGCGGTCGCGGCGCCTGCGGCCACAGCATGTACGCCCCGAGCGCGACTACCGCCACGACCGGAACGAACAACGCGCGGCCGAAGGTCGCGACCATCCACTCCTGCAGCCCGGCAAGGATCGACCCGGCGTGGCTTGCCACCGCCAGGAGCGCGAGCAGGCCGGCGAGGATCAGCAATACGCCTACGATCTCGCGGACCTGGCGCTGCGTGAGATGCGGACGGCTCGATCGTTTGGAGCGCGCGGATCGAGATCGCGAGGAAGAGGCGCGGCGGGCGCCAGTCGCGTGTGAGCGTGAGCCTCGGGAGTTGGTGCGACGCATGCTGGTTTGCCGGCGTACCGGGCTCAGGGGATTCTACACCCGGTCGATCGGCCGGCTTATCGCGCGCCGTCCGGCGGGGTTAGACATACTCTTGGCGTGGCGGTCGACCCCTTTGCGGATGCCGAGACCCGCTATCGAGTGCTCGTTGAAGAGCGCCGCAACGGCGGCATCCAGGCCCGAGCGTTCCGACTTGCGGTGCGTGACCTTGCCGTTCTCGACGGCGAGGGCCGGCGATGGATGCTCGGCCCTGAGGATGGGATCTGGTATCGGCGCGAGCGGGAGCGCTGGCTCCAAGCGGACCCACCGCGCCGGCTCGTGTGCACTTCGTGCGGACATCACAACCTCGGCCGACACAGCTTTTGCGTCGAATGCGGCCAGCGACTGAATCGCCCCTCATAACTCACGCCCGTCTCCCCGACCCTCCCCCATGAAGGTGAGAGAGAACCTCATTTGATCGGGTGCGTTTGCGCCCACCAGATTCCACCCGACAGAGCCGCCACCAGCGGCACCAGCGCGGCCAGCAGCCACAGGCGCCACCAGATGGGGCGCTCCTCTCCGCGCACAAGCTCGTGGCCACAGAACCCGCAGTAGCGGTCGAACGGGCCGGCGATGCCGCGACAACTTCCGCATTGATGGAGCTGCAGACCGCAGTGCCCGCACCTCGCCTCTTCGGCATGATCGAGCACCATTGCCGGCTGATCGCAGCGAGGACAGAGGCTTGGGGCGACGAGCGCGAGTGGCGGGAGTTTCATATCTCTGTGATCACCGGAATCACCATCGGGCGGCGGCGGGTCTGCTTGTAGACCGTCTTCGAGACGGAGTCGTGGATAGCCTCTTTGAGCAGGTTGATGTCGGCATGGGTCTCAGCGAACTTCGCGATGCTTTCCGTCACCGAGCGCCTCGCATCCGACATGAGTTTGGCTGAAAGCTCCGGCTCGATGACCCCCCGCGAGACCAGCTCGGGGCCCGCGCGCACCGTGCCCGTATCGCGATCCAGCACGAGCGTGACGACCAGGATCCCATCCTCGGCCAGATGACGCCGGTCGCGCAGCACCACCTGCTCGACATCGCCGACGCCGAGTCCGTCGACGAAAACGAGCCCCGTGCCAATCTTGTCTCCGCGCTGCATCGACTCTCCGTCGAGCTCGGCGGTCTCGCCATCCTCAAGCACGAGAATCCGATCCTTGTCGATGCCCGCCTCGCGGGCGATGTCGGCGTGCTGGTAGAGCTGTCGGTACTCGCCATGCACTGGGATGAAGTGGCGCGGGCGCACCGCGTCGATCATCTCCCGTAGCTCGTCCCTTTGGGCATGACCGGTGACGTGCACCTGGCCGACCTCGGAGTAGAACACGTGGGCTCCGTGGCGGTAGAGGTTGTTCACGGTCTGGTGCACCATGCGCTCGTTGCCCGGGATCGGTCGCGCCGAGATGACGACCCAGTCGCCCCGAAGCACGTTAACCATCGGATGACGCTGGGCGGCGAAACGCGCGAGCGCGGACATCGGCTCGCCCTGGCTGCCGGCGGTCAGCAGCAGCAGCTTCGACGGAGGCACCTTGTCGGCGTTCTCGAGCTGCACGGTCAAGCCTTCGGGCACCTTGAGGAAGCCGAGCTCGCGGGCGGTCTTGAAGTTCGTCTGCAGGCTTCGCCCCACAACCGCGACCTTGCGTTCGAACTGCACTGCCATGCGTACGAGATGCTGGATGCGGTGGATATTGGATGCGAAGTTGGCGACCACGATGCGACCCGGCGCAGCGCCGAAGATGCGCTCGAATGGTGCGTGCAGGTCGCGCTCGGATCCTGAACGGCCCGAGCGCTCGGAATTCGTGGAGTCGCTGAGCAGCAGCTGGACGCCCTCGTCGCCCAGGCGTCGAAATCGATCCATGTCCGTGGGATGGCCGTCGGGCGGCGCCGGGTCGAGCTTGAAGTCGCTCGTGTAGACCACACGACCGACTGGGGTCTGGATCGCGAGCGCGACCGCGTCGGGGATCGAATGGCAGACGGCCACCGTCTCGACGCGAAAGGGACCCAGCTGCACCGTGTCCCCCACGCGCACCTCGCGCAGTTCGGCCTCGCGGAGGATGCGGTGCTCCTTCAGCTTCGGCTTGACCAGCCCCAGCGTGAGCCTGGTCCCGTAGACAGGGACGTTGAGCTTCTTCAGGACAAACGGAAGCCCGCCGATGTGATCTTCATGCCCGTGGCTCAGGAAGATTCCGAGCACGTTGCGGCCGCGGTCGAGCAGATAGGAGATGTCGGGAAGGACCAGGTCGATGCCGAGCATGTCCTCCTGGGGGAACATCAGCCCCGCGTCGACGACGAGGACCTGCTTGTCCCATTCGAGGGCCCACATGTTGATGCCGACCTCGCCGAGGCCGCCGAGCGGGAGGTACCTGAGCCGCGATCCGCCAATAGGGGCTCCCGCGAACTCACGCCGAAGGCTCTGAGTTCGTGGGGCTTTCACAACAGGCGCAGCTGCTCGGCGTCCTGTTTCTGCACCGGCGAAGGTGGAGGTGGCGGAGGCGGCGCCAGCAACCTGTCGAGGTAAGCCTTGACGCGGTCGAAGTCGCTCTCGAGGTCTGCGACCAGCGCACCGTTATGCAAGGCCGCCGCCGGGTGATAGAGCGGCACGTAGGCCACGTCGCCCCGGCGCACCAGGCTGCCGTGGATTCGGGATATCGATCCCTGTCCGGGCAGAAGTCGTTCCAGCGCGTGGCGGCCGAGGACGAGCACCACCCTCGGCTTGATCAGCGCCAGCTGCCGGGCGAGATACGGCGAGCACGACTCCACCTCGTTGGGCATCGGGTCGCGGTTCTGCGGCGGCCGGCACTTGAGCACGTTGGTGATGTAGACGTCCCCGCGGCCGAGACCGATGCGCGCGAGGAGCGTGTCGAGCAGCTTGCCCGCCGCGCCGACAAACGGCTCGCCCTGCCGGTCTTCGTTGAAGCCGGGCGCCTCGCCCACGATCATGATGTCGGCCGGGCACGGTCCGACGCCTGGCACCGCCTGCGTGCGCGTCGCATGCAGCGCGCATTTGACGCACGAGCGGATCTCAGCGTGGAGCTGATTCAGCTCCGACGACAAGCTAAGCGACTTTCACTCCCGTATTGAATGTGATCAGGTCCCCCGCCTCGCCGATCGTCTGCATGACCGTCTTGAGCTGGTCATCGGTGAGCGGGACCAAAGGGAGCCGGAATGGACCGGCCGAGAAGCCCATTGCGTTGAGCGCAGACTTGATCGGTACAGGGTTGGCGGCGGTGGTCATCAACGTCTTGATCACCGGCAGCAGTCCCTGGTGGATATCCATGGCGGTCGCGATGTCCGCCTTACCGTAGGCGTCGATCAACCTCTTAATCGAGCCACCGGCGATGTGGGACACGACACAGATCACGCCGTATCCGCCGATGGCAAGCAGCGGCAGCGTCCAGCTGTCATCACCACTCCAGACATTGAAATGCGCCGGCTTGCCCGCGCACACAAGACCAATCTGGTCCAGGTCGCCGCTGGCTTCCTTGACTCCGATGATGCCCGGCAGCTGCGCGCATCGAAGCGTGGTCGCGGCGGTCATGTTGATCGCCGTGCGGCCCTGGATGTTGTACATGATCGTGGGCCCCACCTCGGAGATCGCCTTGAAGTGCTGGTACATGCCCTCCTGCGGTGGCTTGTTGTAGTAGGGCACCACGGCGAGCAATGCGTCAGCCCCGGCTTTCATCGCGCGCTCCGAGAGCTTCACCGAATGATGGGTGGCGTTGCCGCCGGTGCCGGCGACGACCGACTTGCCCGG
>VBHX01000112.1 GCA_005879945.1 Chloroflexota bacterium
TAGTCAAGCGGGGCCTGGTGCGCCGGGAGCCGCATCCGACGGATCGGCGGATGGTACTAGTGCACCTTACGAATGCCGGCCATCGCATGGCCGACAAGGTTCGCCGTACTGTGCACCGCGCCGAGGCGGAGTGGATGGGCTCATTGAGCGAGCATGAAAGAGCACAATTGACGGAGCTCCTGGGCAAGCTTCAGAGGCACCTGGCTTAGAGGGCATCGTGGTGCTCGCGCAGGGAGTCGAACCCTGAACCTTGGGATTAAGAGTCCCCTGCTCTGCCAATTGAGCTACGCGAGCATAGTGCGAGCCGAGTGTCGATTCTAAGGATCTCACGGAGTTAACATCCTGGGTTCCGTCCGCCGCCCGAGCCGCCTAGCGTGCTCAACATGCCCGCTCGAGTCCCGCTCGACGTCGATCTGGAGGACAAGCTTCTCTACGGCTTGACCCCGATGCGACTCGCATACCTGGTGGTGTCGCTGCTTGCCGGTTTCGCGTTGTGGTCATCACCATGGTCACCGCAGCCGGCTCGCGTGCTGGCGTGTCTGCTTGTCATCGGCTTGGGCGTAGTTCTCGCGTGGGGCCGCTGGCGTGCTCGCGCCGCGGACCAGTGGCTGTCGGACCTGGCGATATTCGTTGTCAGGCGATATCGGGTCCTGTGGTCTGGACACATTCCCAAACGATCAGGCAAAACGAAGGCCTATGGGGCGGAGGCTCTATCACGCAACTGAGCCTCGGCCCGTTGCGAGTGGCGCGGCGAGGTCCTTCGGTCTTATGGAGCGGCGCTGCCGAGACGATTCAAGTCACAACGCGCGCGATCGGATTCGATGGGGCGCCCGAAGCTGATCGACTGCGCTGGCTGAACGCCTTCAGACGGCTCGTCGACGGGCTCGACGGCCCGCTGCAAGTGCTGATCGAGACCGAGCCAGGCTGCGGCGTCGACACCACCGTAACGCCGCCGACACCGCGCGACTTCGACGACATGAGGAGCGCCGACGTCTGGTTCGTGGACGAGTTGTGGGATTCGCCGTCTGCGCACAGAACGTTGACGTCGATGGTCATTGGCAAGAGGTACCAACAGCGTCTAGAGGCAGCTCTGCGCGAGATGGGAGTCAGCTTCTCAACTCCAGGCGTATCCGGGCGACCGGTCTTCGGAGAAGAGCACGCTCACCACGTTTCGATCACGGAGGGCTGGAGCCGATCTTGGTACGTGCAGCGCATGCCCGGCACCGAGCTCGAGGCGGGCTGGCTGTTTCGCCTCTTGCCGCCGGGTCTGAAGGTAAGGCTCGTCTGGCACGCGGATCCGCTGCCGGTGGCCTGGATCGTCGACTACCTACAGCGGCAGCTCACGAACATGAGAGCCAGCCGCATGCAGGAGCTGAGGGCAGGCACCAATGATCCGCTGCTGGCGGGAGCCCTGCCCAACACCGAGGAGCTTCAGCGACGGCTGGCGTTGAGCCAGGAGAAGGCGTTCCACGTTTCTGTCTACATCACGCTCGTCGCGGCAACGATGCAGGCACTCGATGAAGGGTCCGAAAGGATTCGCGCCGCTGCGCGCGCATCTCTCTGCGAGCTGCAGCCGTGCACGTTCCGGATGATCGACGGCCACCTCGCGACTCTGCCTGCCGGAATCGATCGTCTTGCTCGCAAGCGCGTCCTCGACACAAGCGCGCTGGTGACCCTGTTCCCATGGTCCGGTCCCGACCTTCAACAGGCGGGCGGCCTCGTCGTGGGCCGCAATAGCGCCACCGGTGCGCCAGTTCTGGTCGACCCGTTCGACCAGCAGCGCTATGCCAACGCCAACATCGGCGTGTTCGGCTACTCGGGCGCGGGCAAGACGTACTTGCTGTCGACGCTCCTCATGGGATCGCTTGGCCGCGGCGTCCAGGCCTACGTCATTGATCCCGAGCACGAGTACGGAAGCCTCGCGCGTCGTCTGGGTGGCATCGACGTGCAGCTCGCCCTCGGCTCGGGCCACGCGCTGAACGTCCTCGGCCTTCGCCCCAGCGATCGACGCGACGAGTCGTGGCTGGGGGCGGCGACCGCGGATGCGGTCGACCTCTGCGCGACCATTTGCGGCGGACTCGATGAGTCCGAGAGAGCCCTGGTCGAGGCCGCCGTCCGCGCCGCCTATGGCAGGCAAGAGCAACCATTGCTGCGCGATGTCGCCGCGCTCCTTCCGGAGACGACTCGCGTGGCGGCGATTCTCCGCCGCTGGGTTCACGGCAGTCTGGGCCAGATGTTCAGCGCCCCCACCAACATCGACCTCGAGGCGCCGATCGTCGTGTTCGGGATGCGGGAGCTTCGCGACGAGCTGGTCGCGCCCGTTCATTTCCTTCTCGCCGAGGCGTTGTGGACGCGCATCAAACGCAGGGATCGCCGGCGGATGCTCGTAGTGGACGAGCTCGGCCTACTCTTCGAAGACCCGACGATTCGCCGGTTCGTGGTCAGCCTGGCGCGCCGGATTCGCAAGTACGACGGGTCGCTTGTCTTCGCGACGCAGAACCCAGGTGATCTGCTGAGCTCAGAGCAAGGAGCGGTCGTGGCCACCAACCCCGCCCTGCTCTTCCTGGGGGCACAGCGAGCCGGCGAGGCGGCCAAGCTCGAGAGTGCGTTCCATCTCAGCTCCCATCAGCGGGCATTTCTGGAGGGTGCCAGGCGAGGCGATTTCCTGCTCGCGGCAGGTCCCGAACGCCTTGCCGTTCACGTCCAGGCGCCGCCATGGCAGGAGGAGGTGATGCGCATGTCACGTCAGACGGCGCGACCACCGCCGATTACCGGTAGGCTAAATCGCTGTGCGTAGGGTTCTGCACTACCGCCTGTACGGGCTCCCAGGGGAACGACTCGAGCGTGTGCACGCCCAGTTCGAGGCGCTCGCTGCCGCTCGGTCATGGCGCTGCGAGCCACCATGGGTGGCGAGCTCCCGTTCGCGCAGCCTGTTCGAGATGGAGTACTTCCGCCACCTAAAGAACGAGGACGTCGCTGATTCGACCGCGGCGGGCTTTATCAAGATGGCCGGCGACGAGACAGACGCGCTGATCATCGCCATCTTCATGCGCGACCTGAGCGCGGAGTACGGAATCAAAACCACATTGAAGGACGACGACCACCCGCTGGCAAAGCTGCGGCGTCTGGAGTTCGATCACGGAAGGCTGCCCAGCGGGCAATCCCTCGAGGAGGTCCTCGCCAAGCGGCCCGTGATCAAAAGAGTCCGGGGCGAACGGATCCTCTTCTACCCGCCGACCTTTCGACTTCACTCGCAAAGCCCGCCGAGCCCCGAGTGGGCTTACGCGCTGTTCGGGATCCGGGCTTACGCACCTACCCTGTTGGAGGCCGAACAAGAAGCGCTCAAGATCCTGAGAGGCTTCGGTCACCTTGCCGGCTGAGGGGACCCTCGCCCGCGAAGGATCGATCGAGTCAGCCGACGGCACCAAGCTCTCGTATCGCGCTTGGCCAAGATCGGGCGCGGAGGTCTCCTTCGCAGTTGTGCATGGGCTCGGGGACCACGCCCGGCGCTACGAGCGCTTTGCGCTGGGAATGGCGAGGCACGGATACGCCACCTTTGCGGTCGACCTCCGCGGGCACGGCAGGAGCGCGGGCCGGCGCGGACATGTCGACCGGTGGTCGCAGTGGATCGGAGACGCGGCCGCCTTCGTGGCTCACGTCGAGAGCATCGCCGGTGGGGAAGTTGTCCCGGTCGGCCATTCCTTCGGCGGAGCGGTGATGCTCAGCACGATGCTGGACAAGAAGCTGCCCAACACCCGGCGGTTCATTGTCTCCAGCCCGGCCCTCCAGCTCAAGGCGCCTGTGCCGGGGTGGAAGCTCGCGCTGGCCAAAGTAAGTTCGATGATCGTGCCCAAGCTGACCCTCGACAACGAGGTTGACGCGAAAACGCTGTCGCGCATCCCCGATGTTGTCGACGCCTATCGCACGGACCCGCTGGTGCACAACAAGATCTCGAGCCGCCTCTACGCGGAGTGGGTCGCGGCATGCAGGCGAATCTTCGAGCACGCCGGCGAGATCAAAATCCCGTTCCTGATTCTGGCCGGGACCGACGACAGTCTCATCGACCCCGAGGGCAGCAGCGAGCTGCACCGCCTGACCCCATCAGCAAGCCGGCTGCGACTCCTGGAGGGCCGCTACCATGAGCCCTTCAACGACCTGGACAACGAGGAGGTCTTTGCCGTGATCGCTGATTGGTTGTCGGCTTGAACCTAGATCCCGGTTCCTGGCTGGCGTGGATCGTTGTCGGTCTGATCTCGGGCGCGGTAGCTGCCCGTGTGGTCGCCGGTCGCGGATTCGGCTGCATCGCCGACATCATCGTCGGAGTGGCCGGCGCGATCATCGGCGGTTACCTGCTCGGCGCCATCTTCCACATGACCGGAACGGTTGGATTTTTCGGCAGCATCGTCGTCGCGTTCATCGGCGCGGCCGCTCTGCTTGCCGTGCTGAAGCTGGTATCAGGCGGCCGGCTATGATCCTGGGCTTGCCGCAGCCGGCGCACTGACCCTCTCGACCTCCGCCGCGACCCCAACAGGCGCGAACAGTGGGATGTCATGCGGCGTGTCGAACCAGCTGACCTCGATCCTCGGGGCCAGCGTTTTTAGCTGCGCGGCGCCGCGCTCCTTCCAGCTCGAGATCTGCGCCGGGCCACCTCGAGCCAGGAGCACGATCGCGCCCACTTCGACGCGAGGCCAGAGCACATCGGGCTGAGATTCGTACAGACCGCGCAGCAGCTGCAAGCGGACG
>VBHX01000037.1 GCA_005879945.1 Chloroflexota bacterium
ATCCGGCGTGGCGGATCGGGCGCCGGCCATAACGGAGTGCTCTCGATCATCTCCGCACTCGGCACGCCCGACTTCGTGCGTTTTCGCATCGGCATCGGCAAGCCGGCTCGCAAGGGTTCACCGGCCGGGCGCAGCTACGTGCTCGGGCGGTTTACGAAAGCCGAGGCGGAGCGGCTACCGAGCATCGTCGACGGCGTCGCAACAGCGCTCGAGGTGGCCCTCGACGTGGGCATCGAGCGGGCGATGGACCGATTCAACCGCGCCGGCTCGCTCGGCTGCGAGGAATTGTCTTGACCACGCTGTGGGAGCGGACTCTGGAGACGGCCCCGGAGCTGCGCGCGTGGGCGAAAAGAGGCTCTGGCGAATTGCGGGTCGTCCGCCTGCCTCGACCGGCGTGGCCGATCGTGACCGGCGCGGTCGCGCGGGCATTGGGCGACGCGGGCCGATCCGTGCTGATCCTGGCGCCGGCCCCTGAGCGCTTCTGCGACGAGCTCCGACCCTGGCTCGCCGGCCGGCCGCCGGCGTACGTTTTCGCCGAGGTCACGGTTTCGTTCCTCGACCGGCCGCCGGCCTTCGACGAGGCCGTAAACAAACGGCTCGAAGCCTTGAACGCGTTTGCCGACACGACCACGCCGGCCCTCGTTGTCTCGTCGCGCCGTGCGATCGTGCGCGCAACCATCTCACCGGCCGACCTGGCGACCGGCATATTGCTGCTCGCGCCTGGTGCGGGGCCCGACCCGATAGCAGTTTCGGGTCGACTGGTCGAGATGGGCTATTCGCGAGAGCCGCTGGTTGAGGAGCCTGGGCAGTTCTCCCTGCGCGGTGGAATCCTCGACGTGTTCCCAGCCGCCGCCGACTCGCCCGTGCGCGCCGAGTGGTCCGGTGATGAGGTCGAGACGCTCCGACTGTTCGATCCAGTGAATCAGCGCTCGGTGATGGCCGTGCCGCGCGTATCGATCCACCCCGGCCGCGAGCTTCTGCTTGGCCCGCGGCGTGGGGCCGCGACGGCAAATCGCATTCGCGAAGGCGTGTCGCTGCAAGGACTGCGCGCGGACGTGCGCGCGGACTGGGAAGAGGAGATCGAGCGCCTGGAAGCCGGCGGCGCGTTTCCCGGCATCGAGTTCTACGCCGGATATCTAAGCCCGTCAATCCCATCACTGCTCGACCACCTCCCCGAAAACGTAGTGGTCGTAGACCTCGAGGCGGGCCGCCAGATCTCAGACGGGCGTGTGCTCGTCGAGGAGACGGAGATCCTTGCGGCGGCCGAGGCCGGCGGCGGTGAGCTGCCGCGCGGGTTCGTGCTGCCCATGGTCGGCATCGAGCGGATGGATGTCGTGAAGAGCCATCCGCGTCTGGAGGTCATCGCCGGCGAGGGGGACGAGGGCGCGATCGACCTCGGCTGGGTGGAGGGCGAGCCGCTGGTCGGCCGGCCACGCGCGGCAGCCGAGCTGGCGGAGCAGGCCGCGGCGACGACGTTGGTCGTTGCCACCGAGCAGTCGGAAAGGCTGCGGACGTTCCTCGACGAGGGCGGCGTGCGCGAGCATCCCAGGGAGGTGGAGCTCGACCTCGACCTCACAGTCGAACCGGGTCTGCAGCTCGCCGATACGGACATCGCGGCCGGCTGTGCTCAGCCGGCAATCGGTTTCCGCCTCATCACCGACGCCGAGCTGTTCGGCCGGCTGCGGAGACCCGCGCGGCCGTCGCGCTCGTCACGAGCCCGCGCGGACCAGCTGACGCGTGAGTTCACGCTCGACTTCGCGCCGGGCGAGCTCGTGGTCCACGTCGATCACGGCATCGCGCGATTCGCGGGCATGCGCCTTCTCGAATCGGACGGCGCGCATCGCGAGTACCTGGAGCTCGAGTACGCGGAGGCCGACAAGCTCTTCGTCCCGGTGGAGAGCCTCGACCGGGTCCAGAAATATCTCGGCGGTGAAGGCGAGCCGACGCTTCACCGGCTCGGCACCGGAGATTGGTCGCGGGCTCGCGGCCGCGCGCGCAAGGTGGTTCAGGACGTCGCGGATGAGCTGCTGAAGATCTACTCGATGCGCGAAGCCAGGCCGGGCATCGCGTTCGCGCCCGACACCGCGTGGCAGCAGGAGCTCGAGTCTTCCTTTCCTTATGAGGAGACCGCCGACCAGCTGGCAGCACTGGCCGAGATCAAGGCCGACATGGAGTCGGACCGGCCGATGGACCGCCTGCTCTGCGGTGACGTTGGTTTCGGCAAGACGGAGCTGGCGCTGCGGGCGGCTTTCAAGGCGGCAATGAGCGGGAAGCAGGTCGCGTTGCTAGCCCCGACAACGGTGCTGGCCCAGCAGCACTTCCACGTCTTCACTCAGAGACTCGACAAATTCCCGGTCACGATCGAGATGCTGTCGCGATTCGTCGACGAGGAGACGCAGGCGCGCACGCTCGAGGGTCTCAAGGCCGGGCAGGTCGATATCGTCGTCGGCACGCATCGGCTGCTGCAGCGTGACGTCCGTTTCAAGAGACTCGGCCTTTTGATCGTCGACGAGGAGCATCGGTTCGGCGTGATGCAGAAGGAGCGGCTGAAGAAGCTGCGCACCCAGCTCGATGTGCTGTCACTGTCGGCGACACCCATCCCGCGCACTCTGCACATGGCGGTCGGCGGAATTCGCGATATGAGCGTGATCCAGACCCCGCCAGAAGAGCGCCAGCCGATCAAGACTTACGTCACGGCCGACGAGGACGACCTGGTACGCGAGGCGATCATGCGCGAGCTTCAGCGTGGTGGCCAGGCGTTCTACGTCCACAACCGTGTGCGCACGATCGAGAAGGCCGCCGATCGGGTGCGCGACCTCGTGCCCTCAGCTCGAGTCATCGTCGGTCACGGACAGATGCCCGAGAACCAGCTCGCCGAGGTCATGGTCGAGTTCGAATCAGCGAAGCACGACGTCCTCGTCTGCTCGACCATCATCGAATCGGGCCTCGACATCCCGAACGTCAACACGATCATCGTCGAGCGCGCGGATAGGTTCGGCCTGGCGCAGCTCTACCAGCTGCGCGGTCGAGTGGGGCGGTCGGGCCGGCGCGCGTACGCGTACTTCCTCTACGACCCTCGCCGGTCGCTGACCGAGAACGCGGATAAGAGACTTGACGTCATCTCCGGGCTGCACGAGCTTGGCCAGGGTTTCAAGATCGCGCTTCGCGACCTCGAGATCCGCGGCGCCGGCAACCTTCTTGGCACCGAGCAGCACGGAGCGATCGCAGCGGTGGGTTTCGAGATGTACCTCCAGATGCTGCAGAGCGCAGTGGGCAAGCTGCGCACCGGATCCGAAGAAACGGTGGTGGGCGACGTGCTCTCGACCGCCGAGATGAACCTCGACCTGCCGCTCGACCATTTCATCCCTCGCTCGTACATCCGCGACGAGAAGCTGCGCCTGGGCGCCTATCGCCAGCTGGCCGCAACCGAAAGCGAGGAAGAGCTCGAGGCGGTGCTGCGGTCGCTCGAGGACAGATACGGTCCGGGACCCGCCCAGCTCGACAACCTCGCCTACTCGCTTCGGGTCAAGCTGCGCGGCCAGCGGCTCGGCCTACGCGGTGTCGTCGCGGATGGGCATGACATCGCGATTCGTGTCGACCCCCAGCGCTTCCTCGACGTTGACGAGCTCGCGCGGAGGCTGTCTGGCCGGATTTCCATCCTGCCCAACCGCATCAAGATGCGGCGCCAGGGCGAGGGCTGGAAGGACGACCTCCTTTTCCTGCTGGGCGAGATGGCGGACCTCTACGCGACCGGCCAGGGCGTGGCGGTCCTCGGGGTCCCCGCGAAATCGTAGATTTCGTGGGGTACTGAAGGGCAAGTGACAAAATCTGAACCAATGCCTGAACCAAACAAGCCGCCGTATTCACCTGGGGTCGCGGCCATCTTCGAGGTCGTGGCGCGGCTGCGCGCGCCCGGAGGTTGTCCGTGGGACCGCGAGCAGACTCACGAGTCGCTGCGTCCTTACCTTCTCGAAGAGACCTACGAGCTGCTCGAGGCGATCGACTCTGGCGACGACGCCAAGATCAAAGAAGAGCTAGGCGACCTGCTGCTCCAGGTCGCGATGCACGCCGAGATTGCGGCCGAGCAGCATCGCTTCGATGCGGCACAGGTGTCGGAGACGGTGGCCGCGAAGATGGTCGCGCGGCACCCGCACGTTTTCGGTGACGTGTCCGTCGCCGACGCCGATGAGGTGCTGCGCAACTGGGAGCACGCCAAGGGCAGCGAAGCCCGGAACAGTGGGCGAGCCGACGAGTCGGTGGTCGATCGCGTGCCAGCGACCCTGCCCGCGCTCGCCTGGGCGCTGGGCCTGCAGAAGCGTGCGGCACGAGTGGGTTTTGATTTCGAGTCGCCAACCCAGACCGCCGAGAACGTCGCCGAAGAGGCGCGCGAGCTCGCCGAGGCGACCGATCCGAAGCAAGCCTTCGACGAGATGGGCGACCTTCTTTTCGCGGTGGTGTCCCTTGCTCGCCGGTTGAAGATCAACCCGGAGGATGCGCTTCGCGTCGCGGGCCGGCGCTTCCGGCGGCGATTCGCGGAGACAGAGGCGTCGCTGCGGCGCGATGGAGTGGACTTCCGCGACCTGGATCGCGAGTCGCTGGCGAAGCGTTGGGAAGAGACGCAGCCCTAATACCGCTTTGATATAGTCGGCTTCCCTTCAGGCATTCGTCGCAGCACACGATCCAGCATGAGAAACAGCAAAGTTCTGGTTGCAGCGGGCAGCGTCCGCACGAGCGGCCTCTCCATGCGCCACACCGCCACGTCCGTGATTTTCCTGCTCGCGGCCGTCTGGGTCGGGTGGGCGTTTGCGCAGGAGGCTTTCGTCAGCCACAGGCTGCTTCAGCAGACGGCAGACCTGCGGCATCAGAACGCGGCGATCGCCGCCCAGAACCAGGGCTACAAGAAGGACGTGCAGGCCATCACGTCGGGCTCAGCGAACGAGGAGGAGGCCCGCCTGAACGGCTACGCCAAACCGAACGAGCACACGTATCTGATCACCACCCCACCAAGCCCGACGCCGAACCCGCCCGCGACCGCCGCACCGACTCCGTCGCACTGAGCCGGCGGTTCCAGAGGTCCCTGGCACGGAGGTATAATTCGATCGCGGAGTGGAGCAGCGGCAGCTCGTCGGGCTCATAACCCGAAGGTCGTCGGTTCGAATCCGACCTCCGCAACCAATGACAGTGATACGAAGCCGGGTAGCGCCCGGCTTCGTCCTATTCATGGAGACCGAATGAACAAGAGGAAGCGCGTCGCGATCGCTAAGCACCGCGTCAAGAAGCGCAAGCTCAAGGCACGGGCGCAGGCGGCTCGTTAGTCTTACTCCGGCGCCTTGGTGCCGTAGCTCAGGTGGTAGAGCGCGCGACTCATAATCGCGTTGTCGCTGGTTCGAGTCCAGCCGGCACCACCATGCCTTCCCCAGATGCGGCCCGCACACCTCACGCGCTTCTGCTTGGCCTACGCCAGTCGGGGCTGATCGCGCCCGGGCGGCACATGCTCGTCGCAGTTTCCGGAGGACCCGACAGCACAGCGCTGTTGGTCGCACTCCAGGAAGAAGGCCATTCGGTGGTGGCGGCTCATTACGACCACGCGCTCCAGCCGGAGTCCGGTCGCGCGGCCGAACATGTTCGTGCGCTGTGTGGACGGCTCGGCATCGACGTGTTGGTCGAACGCAGGGAGCGCGCGATGCCGCGTGGCTCGATGCAGGCGGGCGCCCGCGCTCTCCGATACGAATTTCTCGAGCGTGCCCGCGCGCAGGCCGGTGCGGACGTGGTTGCTGTCGCGCACACGGCCGACGACGTCGTCGAGGGCGTGGTCCTGCACCTGCTGCGCGGCTGTGGGTTGGCGGGCCTTCGCGGCATGCCGGACCGGCGCGGCGTTTTCGTGCGTCCCCTGCTCAATGTATGGCGGCGCGAGGTCGAAGACTATCTGCGGCTGCGTGGCGTCGAGTCTCTCCAGGACCCGGCCAACTCGAACACCGCCTTCGCACGCGTGCGGGTGCGGCGTGATGTCCTGCCTGCGTTGGAGCGCGACCGGCCCGGAATTGTCAGTCGTTTCCGTGCGGTCGCGGCCCGCGCCGCGGCGCTGCAGCAGTCGGTCGCCGGTGTTGCGTCGTCGTCGCTCGATGGCGCCTTGACCACGCGGGCGGTGGTGGCCGGCGCCCCTCGTCCGGTCGCGGCCGAGCTGATGCGCCAGCTATACGCAAGGGCGGGTGGCGACCAGCCCGCGCTGTCCCGCTCACACCTGGCCGCGATGCTCAGGCTCGCCGAGCCCGGCCGAGGAGGTCGGGGCGTCGATCTACCTGGCGGCCTGCGTTTACGTATCGTGGGGGAGTCCATGCAGGTCATCGCTGCTCGCGAAAAGGATCAGAGACCCGCGGCTCGGCTGGAGGTTCGCGCATGCGCGGGCTGCGATGACGAGTCCGCTGCCCACCTCAAGCCCGGCCTGGAGCTGCACGTCGGCTACCGGCGGCCCGGCCTGAGGATGCGGCCGGTCGGCGGCCGCGGGACGCGAAAGCTGCAGGACATCTTCGTCGACGCGCGGGTGCCCCGAGAGGATCGAGACGCGTGGCCGCTCGTGTTCGTGGGCGAATCGCTCGTCTTCGTGCCCGGGATCGCGGTGGCCGAGGACATGGCCGCCAGGAAAGGCGAACCCTCACTGCACGTAACGACCAGCGGTATCCCAGCTAAAGTAGAATCGCTTAACAGCCTTCCAGGAGATCCCACTTGAGCCGCTTCCCCCGCTCCAGCCTCTTTTATTTCGCACTGGTCGTCGTTCTCGGCCTGGTGATCTGGTTCACCTGGCAGTCGTTCCAGGGCGGCTCGAGCACGACATCGTGGTCGTTCTCACAGCTCATGAACCAGGCCGCGGCCGGCAACGTCAAGTCGGTTGACATCAAGGGCACCGACGGCGTGGTCACCGAAGTCAATGGGACCAAGCACAGCGTCACGCTGCCGGACTGCTCGGGCTCCGACTGCCAGTTCACCACCACGCTCGCCTCCGACAAGCAGTCCGACGGCACGCCTGTCGACGTCAAGTTCGAGCCGGCGAACAGCGCGAACTACCTGCTGAGCGTGCTGGTCCCCAACATCATCCTGGTCGTCCTGATCGCGGCCTTCATGTGGTGGGTGCTGCGCCAGACGCAGAGCGGCAACAACCAGGCGATCTCGTTCGGCCGCTCGCGCGCACGCATGGTCGCGGGCGACAAGCCGGCGATCACGTTCGCCGACGTTGCCGGCGTCGATGAGGCCAAACAGGAGCTGACGGAGATCGTCGAGTTCCTCAAATATCCGGAGAAGTTCGTCGCCCTCGGCGCGCGTATCCCCAAAGGCGTGCTGCTCGTCGGCCCTCCCGGTACCGGCAAGACGCTGCTGAGCAAGGCAGTCGCGGGAGAGGCAGGCGTGCCCTTCTTTTCGATCTCCGGGTCGGAGTTCGTGGAGATGTTCGTCGGTGTCGGCGCCAGCCGCGTCCGCGACCTGTTCGACCAGGCGAAGAAGAACTCACCCTGCATCGTTTTCGTGGACGAGATCGACGCCGTCGGCCGCCAGCGCGGCGCGGGCCTCGGCGGCGGCCACGACGAGCGCGAGCAGACGCTCAACCAGCTGCTGGTCGAGATGGACGGCTTCGACACCAACACCCACGTGATCATCATTGCGGCCACCAACCGGCCGGACGTCCTCGACCCCGCGCTGCTGCGGCCAGGACGGTTCGACCGCCACGTCACCCTCGATCGCCCCGACATCAAGGGCCGCCGCCAGATCCTCGACGTTCACTCGCGCAACAAGCCACTCGACTCGACTGTCGATCTCGAGGTTCTCGCTCGCCAGACGCCCGGTTTCAGCGGCGCCGACCTCGCCAACCTCATCAACGAGGCGGCCATCCTCGCGGCACGCGGGAACAAGAAGGTGATCGGCATGAGCGAGCTCGAGGAAGGCATCGAAAGAGTCGTGGCGGGTCCCGAGAAGAAGAGCCGGCGGCTCTCAGAGCACGAGAAAGAGGTCGTCGCATACCACGAGGTCGGCCACGCACTGGTCGCCAAGTCGCTGCCGAAGTGCGACCCGGTGCACAAGGTCTCGATCATCTCCAGGGGCCAGGCGCTCGGCGTCACGTGGTACCTGCCGACGGAGGATCGCTACCTGACGAGCAAGGCCGAGCTGCTCGACAACGTGGCCGCCGCGATGGGCGGACGCGTGGCTGAGGAGATCGTGTTCGGCGACGTGACCTCTGGCGCGGAAAACGACATCCAGAAGGTGACCCAGATCGCTCGGCGGATGGTGACCCAGTGGGGCATGAGCGAGAAGCTCGGCACCGTGACCATGGGCCACAAAGAGGAGCTCGTGTTCCTCGGCCGCGACCTCGGCGAGCAGCGCAACTACTCGGAGGAGGTCGCTGCGGTCATCGATGAGGAGATCCGCAGCATCGTCAACCACGGCTATCAGACGGCGAAGGTCATTCTGACCGCGCAGCGCCACAAGATGGATGCAGTGGTCGAGCGGCTGAAGGTCGTGGAGACCCTCTCCTCGGTCGAGCTCGATGAGATCCTCGCGACCGAGGACCAGCCGGGCGCAGCCGCCGCTTCATCGGCCGCCTCCGCCTCCTAGGGCCCAACCGAACTACGGACCTCATCGTCACGGGCCGGGGCAACCTCGGCCGGAGCCTGTCGCGTGCATTGCGCAAGGCGAGGCATCGGGTGCTGCTGACGCCGGCACGTGATGGCGTGCCAGCCCTGGTCCGCGGGCTCCACAACCGGCCGAGCGCGATCGTGTTCCTGACCGTGCCGGACGCCGCGGTCACCAGTCTTGCGCGCCAGGTCGCCGCCGCGGGCGGTTTGCCGCCGACCGCCGCCTTCGTCCACTGCAGCGGCGTTCTGGGTTTGGATGCAATCGCGCCGCTGGCCGCCCGTCATGCGGTCGGGTCGTTCCACCCGCTGCAGTCGTTCCCCAAGCCGCGTGACCCGGATGCGTTTCGGGGCAGCCTCGTGGGCATCGACGCGAGCACGACAGCGCTGCGACGCCGGCTCCAGCGGCTGGCGCGCGACCTGGGCGCCAAGCCGCGCAAGGTCGACGAGGCGGACCGGGTCGTCTACCACGCGGCCGCGGTGTTCGCCTCGAACTACCTGGTCGCGCTGGCTGGCGTCGCCGTCGATCTGCTGCGAACGATCGGCTGGAGCGAGAGCGATGCGGTGCGAGGACTCGTACCGCTCATGCGCGGAGCGCTCGGTGAGGTCGCCAAGAGGGGGCCCGACGCTGCCCTCACCGGTCCCATCCGGAGGGGCGATCTCGAGACGGTCGCCAGGCACCTGGAGGCGCTCGCCGGTCTCGATTGGAAGGCGCGTCGCCGTCAGGGGCGCAGGGCGGACCTTTATCGTATGCTCGGCTCGATCGCGCTCGAGCTCGCCACTCGCGAAGGGCTGGATCCCGCGGCGGCGCGGCGGATCGACAGGGCGCTGACCCGACATGTGGCAGCGACCCGAAGGAGACGTCAGCGATGACGACGGTTCTGGACGTCCAGCGGTTCAAGGAAGAAGGCCAGCGTTTTGCTGTGCTCACGGCCTACGACTATCTGAGCGCGAAGATCCTCGACGACGCCGGAATGCCGATCCTTCTTGTCGGCGACAGCCTGGGCATGGTCGTGCTCGGGTACCCGACCACGCTTCCGGTCACGCTCGACGAGATGCTCCACCATGCCAAGGCGGTCGCTCGCGGCGCGCGCCAGGCCCTGCTCGTGGGAGACATGCCCTTCATGTCGTACCACGCCTCAGTCGAGCAGGCGATCGCCAGCGCCGGACGCTTCATCCAGGAAGGCGGCATGCACGCGGTGAAGCTGGAGGGCGGCGGCCGCATCGTCGAGATCACGCGGCAGCTGACGTCGATGGGCATCCCCGTAATGGTTCACCTCGGACTGACGCCGCAGTTCGTCAACCAGATGGGCGGCTTCAAGGTCCAGGGCAAGAGCGACAAGCAGGCGGCGCGAATCCTGGCGGATGCCAAAGAGCTCGAGCAGGCGGGCGCGTTCAGCATCGTCCTCGAGGGAGTGCCGTCCGATCTCGCCACACGCGTGACGAAGGCCCTTCGCATTCCTACCATCGGTATCGGAGCCGGGTCGGGCACGGACGGGCAGGTGCTTGTGTTCCACGACATGCTCGGCCTGACCACCGGCAAGGCGCCGAAGTTCGTCAAGCGCTACGCCAACCTCGCCGACGACATCACGCGCGCCGCAAAGCAGTACGCGCAAGAGGTCGGCGATGGCACGTTCCCCGGCCCCGAGCATTCGTACTCGGCAAATGGGACGGCAGCGCCGGTCAAGGCTCAGCTCGACGAGGTCAAGTACGGCGCCGGCGCCTAACACTCCTCCCATCGCGATCGCGACGCCGGCGTTCATGCGGGATATCGCCCGCGGCTGGCACGCGGCCGGCCATTCAATCGGGTTGGTGCCGACCATGGGTGCGCTCCACGCCGGCCACATGAGTCTTGTCGACCAGGCGTGCCGGGAGAACGACAAGGTGGTCGTGAGCGTTTTCGTCAACCCGATCCAGTTCACCGCCGGCGAGGATCTCGGCCGCTATCCGCGCAGCCCTGAGAGGGACCTATCGCTGCTTCGGGCTGCGGGCGTGGATGCCGTCTACAAACCTTCCGTTGCCGACATGTACCCCACGGGTGCGAGCACCCACGTGATCGTGCACGGGGTGGCGGACGCGCTTGAGGGTGCGGCCCGGCCTGGGCACTTCGAGGGCGTGGCAACCGTCGTGGCCAAGCTGTTCGCCGCCACCTCCGCGGATCGCGCGTACTTCGGCCAGAAGGACGCACAGCAGGTGGCGGTGGTCAAGCGGCTGGCATCCGACCTGGACCTTGGGGTCGAGATCCGTGTGTGCCCGACTGTCCGGGAGGCGGACGGGCTGGCCCTGAGTTCACGCAACGCGTACCTCAACCCGGCCGAGCGCCAGGCCGCGGTCTGCCTGAGCCGGGCGCTGGGGCTGGCGGCGGAAGCGTATGGCCGGGGAGAGCGCGACCCCGCCAGACTCCGAGCGATTCTGCGCGAAGTGATCGATGCTGAACCGCTGGCCAAGCTCGACTACGCCGAGGTGGTCGACGCGGCCACCTTCTTCACGCCTGGAAGCCTGGCTTTGGTAGCTGTAAGGATCGGTGCAACTCGCCTCATCGACAACCATGATCTGAAGCTGCCGTACCCTGGATAAATCCGAGTTCTGGCGTACAATGGCACCTCGTTTGGCGTAGGCCGCTTATGACGACCAAGACCACATCAATAATCCTTAGGGGGTGTTCGGTTTGTCCACAGAGTCTGGTGTCGTCCTGAAAGAACCAAAGGAGGCGACCGACCAGGACTCGTCCGCAGCGATGACGATGGAGGACTACCTCCACTACGAGGAGGAGGCCTTCAAGACCCCCAACCATGGGGACATCGTTGACGGCATCGTTGTACGCGTCGACCCGGACGAGGTACTTGTCGACATCGGCGCGAAGGCCGAAGGCGTCATCTCGAGCAAGGAGCTCGGCTTGCGCGGTGAAGTCGAATCGATCGGCCTCGAGCCGGGCGATCTCATCAAGGTTTACGTCCTCCAGCCGGAGAACGAAGAGGGCAACGTCGTCCTCAGCCTGCGGCGCGCTCGCGCCGAGACCACGTGGCTGGTGGCCGCGGAGAAGCAGACCGACGGGTCGGTAATCGACGCGGACGTCCGCGAGCAGAACAAGGGCGGCTTGATCGTCAACGTCCTCGGGCTTCGCGGCTTCCTGCCGTCGAGCCAGGTCGCGCGGGCTTACGCCGGCAGCCTGGAGTCGCTCGTCGGGCAGCGAATCCCGGTCAAGATCCTCGAGGTCAACCGCAAGCGCAACCGGCTGATCGTCAGCCAGAAGGCGGCGGAGGACGAGGATCGCGCACGCAAGCGGGAGGAGTTGTTCAGCCGCTTGCAGATGGGCACCACCGTGACGGGGACTGTGTCCGGAATCACGAGCTACGGCGCCTTCGTCGACATCGGCGGGGCGGACGGCCTGATCCACATCTCTGAGCTGTCATGGGACCGGGTCTCCAAGGTTACCGACGTTTTACAGCTTGGCGACGAAGTCACGGTTAAGGTCATCAAGCTCGACCCCGAGCAGACCCGGATTTCGCTGTCGCTGCGCCAGCTGCAGCAGGACCCGTGGGAGAAGCTCGTGCAGTCGATGCCGATAGGGTCGATCGTCGAGGGCCAGGTCACCAAGACCAAGAAGTACGGGGCCTTCCTCCAGATCATGGTCGGAATCGAGGGCCTGCTTCACATCTCGGAGCTCTCGTGGGATCACGTGGAGCGGACCGAGGACGTCCTCAAGGTCGGAGAGACGCTGCAGGTGAAGGTGATCGGGATCGACACGGCGCGGCGCCGGATCTCGCTGAGCCTGAAGCAGCTTTCGGCGCCACCGGCGAGCCTGGCCACGAGCCGGGGCGACCGCCGGCAGGAGGACTACGACGACGTGAGGGACGAGACCTAGCCGAGCACCTTCAGTCGCTGGCGGGCCGGCGCGAAATACGGATCGATGAGCAGCGCCCGGTTGTAGTCGCGACGGGCTGACGCCCGATCGCCGAGCTTGACCTCGGCGTCGCCCAGATCGACGTAGAGCTGCGGTTCGGTTTCCCCGAAGTAGGCCGCCCGCTGCAGCTCCGCAACTCCGCCGCGCTGATCGCCCAACGCGATTCTGCTCAGGCCGAGGTCCCACTGGTATCGCGCCTGCAGCGGATCGACGATCACCGCGAGCTCCGGTCGCCCCCGCGAGTACCAGGTGTCCGCGAGGACGGGCATCACGCCGAAAAAGATCGCGGCGACGAGCAGGGTCAATGCGCCCACCGCGCGCGCGGCTGCCCCAACTGCACGCGACGCCTGTTTTGTGGCGGGCGGCATTTCGCCGGCAGTCTCCGCCGCGCGGATCGCGGACCACGCGGTACCAGCGAGCAACCAGAATGCAGCGGTCGCCGGCACCCAGTCGAAGTTGAAGATCACCCACACCGTGTATCCGAGGCAGGCAGCCCCGAGCGCCGCCACCGACTCCGCGAACCGGTACCGCCAGACGCCTCGAAACAGCACGAGCAGGACCCAGCCCAAGGTGACGAGGCCGACGATTCCCTGCGTAGCCGCGACCTCAAGAAGCCCGGAATGGGTGCGGTCGTAGATGACCCCGGGCGCCCAGTCGGCGCTGAGAAACCGACCAAACGAAAGGCCGGTGGCGTCCTCACCCCAACCCGTCAGGGGTCGGGCCGCGATCATGCGCACGGCGTCGGGCCACAGCTGCAGCCGGGTGCGGGCGGGATCGTTGTTGAGGAATCCTAGGGGGCCGAAAACGATCGCCCACAGGGCGACCCCGACGACTATGGTCGAGCCGGCGCCTGTAATCGCGATCCACCGCCTGCTGCGCACTGCGAGCACGACCAGGACGAGGCAGCCGGCGATGGCGCCCAGGCCGCCGCTCCGTGATGTCGAGGTCACGAGGCCCCCCACCATCAGTGCCACCCCGAGCCACCACGCAACAAAGAAACGGCCACCTCGGAATCCACGGGCCACGGCCAGCGGGAACGCCATCGCGATAAGAGCGCCCAACAGGTTCGCGTTGCCGATGTTGCCGTCGGGCCGAAAGTTGACCCCTGATGCGGCCTGAATGATCGCTTCCAGGCTGGCCACCGCCGTTCCCAGCACGAACGCGGCCTCGACGAGGGTGCGGCTGAGCCTGTCTCGCAGCAACCACACCGGCATGGCCAGCAAGGCGAGGTAGCTCAACCGAACCGGCAAGGACTCGTATCGTGTGTAGGCGCCCGACAGGCTCAGCGGCCAGGAGGTCGAGAAGGCAAAGGCGAGTAGGGCTGCCGCGACAGCGGCGACGAGAGGCAGGCGCAGCCCTCCCAGGGCCGGCCGTCCAGGGAGGAGGAGGGCGAGCCCGCAGCCGATGCCGGCGCCGACGATGGCGATAGCCGCCCGCGGCAAGATGAATGAATCGACGGCGTTGGGTATAAAGACTGTCGGAAGGGCTAACGCGATGGCCGCCGGCAGGTAGTTTCCGAGGCGCTCCAGAGTCGGTCTCACAGCGCCTCCGCGGTAAAGAAATCCGACGGCTGAGTTGGACGTTATATTAGAAGCGAGGGTGCTTCAGGCACCCGACCATCAGATCGAGGAGGTGCTGGCCCCACCTAGTTAATAGCCGGAGTCCCCAGGAGGAAGAAGGATCTTGTATCCGTTTGAACGATTTACTGAGCGGGCCAAGAAGGTTCTGACGCTCGCTCAAGAAGAAGCAGAACGATCTCACCACAGCTATATCGGGACAGAACACCTGCTCCTGGGCCTGCTGCGCGAAGGTGAAGGCCTGGCCGCCAAGGTCCTCAACAACCTTGGCGTTGAGATAGGCAAGGTCCGCCAGACGATCGAGTCGGTGCTCGGTCGGAATGAGCGGATCATCATCCAGCAGATCATCCCGACGTCGCGCGTAAAGAAGGTCATCGAGATCTCCTTCGAAGAAGCGCGGCGCATGGGCCACAACTACGTCGGGACCGAGCACCTGTTGCTAGGTCTGCTTATCGAAGGCGAGGGCATCGCTGCTCACGTTCTCGAGGACCTCGGCGCGACTCTGGAGAAGGTGCGCTCCGAGATCGAGCGCTTGCTGCACGACTCGAGCGCTGAGACCGAGGCCGAGCCGGCTCCAAAGAAGCCGTCCAAGACGCCTCTGCTCGACCAGTTCGGTCGCGACCTCACCGAGCTCGCGCGCCGCAACCAGCTCGACCCGGTGATCGGGCGCGAGACCGAGATCGAGCGCGTGATCCAGATCCTCAGCCGCCGGACGAAGAACAACCCGGCGCTCATCGGCGAGCCCGGTGTTGGCAAGACCGCGATTGCGGAAGGGCTTGCGCAGCAGATCAACCTCGGCAACGTGCCGGAGTCACTGCAGCACAAGCGAGTCCTCACGCTCGACATGGGGGCTTTGGTCGCCGGCACGAAATATCGGGGTGAGTTCGAGGAGCGCTTGAAGAAGATCCTCGACGAGATTCGCTCGAGCCGCGAGGTCGTGCTGTTCATCGACGAGCTGCACACGCTGGTCGGCGCTGGCGCCGCGGAAGGTGCCATCGATGCGGCCAACATCTTGAAGCCCGCGCTCGCGCGCGGCGAGATCCAGTGCATCGGAGCGACCACGCTCAACGAGTACCGCAAGTACATCGAGAAGGACGCTGCGCTCGAGCGCCGCTTCCAGCCCGTGTACGTGGATCAGCCGACGCTGGCGGAGACGATCGACATTCTCAATGGAGTCAAGTCGCTGTACGAGAAGCACCACCGCGTGACGATCACCGACTCGGCCGTTCACGCGGCCGCTGTGTTGAGCGACCGCTACGTCAGCGATCGCGCGCTGCCCGACAAGGCCATCGACCTCATCGATGAGGCTTCGGCACGGGTGCGCATGAAGCTCACGACGACGCCCGAAGAGCTCAAGGAGCTCCAGAAGGAGATCAAGAAGCACCGCTCTGACCAGGATGAGTCGGTCAACAAGCAGGACTTCGAGGCCGCCGCGAGCGTTCGCGACAAGGTCAAGAAGCTGCAGGACAAGCTCGCCCTCAAGGAGGCCGCCTGGCGCGACAAGCTCGGTGAAACCGTCCCCGACGTCAGCGAGGAGGACATCGCGCAAATCGTCGCGGCCTGGACCGGGGTGCCCGTCTCGCGCCTTGTCGAGGAAGAGACTGCGCGCTTGCTCCGCATGGAGGACGAGCTGCACAAGCGGATGGTCGGCCAGGACGAGGCGATCGTCACCGTGTCGCAGGCAGTGCGCCGCGCACGTGCGGGCCTCAAGGACCCACGCCGGCCGATCGGATCGTTCATATTCCTCGGCCCCACTGGAATCGGAAAGACCGAGCTCGCGCGAGCTCTGGCCGAGTACCTGTTCGACTCGGAAGACTCGCTGATCAAGCTCGACATGTCGGAGTTCATGGAGCGCCACACGACAGCGCGCCTTGTCGGCTCACCTCCGGGCTACGTCGGCTACGACGAAGGTGGGCAGCTGACCGAAGCCGTGCGGCGGCGGCCCTACTCCGTGATCCTTTTCGACGAGATCGAGAAGGCGCACCCCGAGGTCTTCAACATGCTGCTGCAGATCCTCGAGGATGGGCGGCTGAGTGACGCGAAGGGCAAGGTCGTCAACTTCGCGAACACCGTAATCATCATGACCTCGAACCTTGGCATCCGCGATGTCAACCAGGCCGGCACGTCACTGGGTTTCCAGCCGGCGGTGGTGGACGAGTCGGACGAGGTCGAGCGCCGACACAAGAACACGAAGGAAAAGATCGACGAGGAGCTCAAGCGGATGTTCCGGCCGGAGTTCCTCAACCGGGTCGACGCGGTGGTGGTCTTCAAGAGCCTCACGACTCAGCAGATCCGGCAGATCGTCGACCTGCAGTTGGCGAAGCTCGGGAAGCACCTGGTGGAGATGCAGATAACGATCGAGGTGACCGACGCGGCCAAGGACCTGCTCTCCAAGGAGGGCTACGACCGCATCTACGGCGCACGTCCTCTGCGGCGGGTGATCACGAGCCGGATCGAGGACCAGCTATCCGAGCACTTGCTGCGTGGCAAGATAGCCCGTGGCGACACGGTGCAGATCGATGTCGAAGGTGAGGACGGGCTCAAGTTCACGCCGGTGAAGCACCGCCACAAGGAGCCCGCCGGCGCGGGAGCCGCGCCGAAGCCGTAAAGGCTTCCTGCCGACGTAAAGGGTCACTCGGGCCCCTATCCACCTCCCTTCCCCGAAGGGGGAAGGGGGTGACGGCTTATCCCTTGAGCCAGGTCTCCAGGCCTCCGGACAGCCGGGCCGGCGTGGTCTGCGTCTTGATCAGATACTCCAGCGCGCCGAGCCGCAAGCCTCGGTCGATGAGCTGCTTCTCGCTGTAGTTCGAGAGGATCACAACCGGCAAGCTTTCGGTCTTCCGATCCTTCCTGAGAGCCTCGAGGACCCCGAATCCATCCAGCTTGGGTAATCGGATGTCAAGAAAGATGATGTCGGGCGGATTCTTGTGCGCGATGTCGAGTGCCTTCTCTCCATCGGGCGCCACCTCGACGTCGTAGCCGTCGAGCTCCA
>VBHX01000038.1 GCA_005879945.1 Chloroflexota bacterium
ACACCGCCTTCGAGGACCACCAGGGCCCCCACTCTCGCATCTCCCTCGAGCCGTCCGGTGTTGGTGATCTTCAGCCTGCTCACCGCGACGACGTTCCCGCGCACGAAACCCGAGATCGTGACCCTCGCGCTCCGGACGTCCGCCTCGACGTGAGCTTCCGGCCCGATGTAGAGATCGCCCTCGCAGTCGATCTGGCCGCTGAAGTTGCCGAGAATCTGGCCGCTGCCCTTGATCTCGAGCCGGCCCGATACCGCGTCCTCGCGTGCGAGTACGGTCGACTTCGGTTCGGCTGAGATTGAGGCTTCACGACCCCCATTCGTAGCGGGTGCTTCGAGTGGCTCAACGCTCGTGTCAGTCATGACGCGCCTCCCATCCCTTCTAAATGACTCGGCCCCAGTCGCAGCATACCGGGTGCTGGTTCGATGTTGCGCCTGGTGTTACGTCAGGCCTCGGGGTGTGCTTTGAGGTAGGCGAGGACCGCCTCGCGGGAGGGTTCGATGGCGCCGTCCATGACCAGCTCGGTCAGCTTCTGCTTGAGACGCCCGACTTCCGGCCCGGGACCGATTCCGCGGACCCGCATGATGTCCTCGCCATCCACCGGCGCTGCCATCCGCGAAGGCTTTTCCGAAAGCACAGCGTCGAGCCTCGCCTGGAGCTCGTCGAGCTTCTCGGGGTACGGGTAGGCAGAGCCCGCGATGTCGGCCCGCGCGAGCGCCATGAGGGGCTCGAGAAGCGGCCCGGCGTCGTGGGCGAGTCGGCGGACGGCGCCCTCGGACCACTCGGACGAATAGAACACCGGCCGGAGGTGCAGGCGGACGAGTTGCGCCACGGCTTCGATGTCCTTCATCGGGAATCTCAGCCTGTCGAGCGCGCGAGTCGCCATCTCAGCGCCGACGACGTCATGGCCCATAAAGGTACCGCCCGGCCCGGCCGTGGCCGGTTTGCCAACGTCGTGGAACACGGCGGCCAGGCGCACGATCAGGTCGGACGGTGTGGCCGCGACCACGAGGAGGGTGTGCCCGAACACGTCGTGAGTGTGATAGCCGCCTTGCTGGACGCCCTTGCAGGCGGCCAGCTCGGGAAGGATCACCTCCAGCAGCGAAGCCACGTCGAGCAGCTCAAGGGCCGGCTTCGGCCGCTCGGAGACGAGCATCTTCTTGAGCTCCTCGGCCACCCGCTCGATCGACACCACCGGGGCGGTCAACCGGTCCCTCATCTGGCGCATGGCGGGCACCAGGTCGGGGGCGAGCTCGAAGTCCAGCTGGGCGGCGAAACGAATGGCCCGCAGCATACGCAGCGGGTCGTCATTGAACGTCTGGATCGGATCGGCCGGCGTGGAGAGGAGGCGCGCCTCGAGATCGGCAAGGCCCCGGCCAAGGGGGTCGTGGACGTTGCCGTCGAAGTCCATGAGCAGCGTGTTGACGATGAAGTCGCGCCGGTGCAAGTCCTCTTCGAGGGTCGCGGCGCGGATGTCGGGCTTGCGCGAGTCGGCGAGGTAAGACTCTGCGCGCGCCGAGACGAACTCGATGAGGTGGCCGGGAATGGTGACCTGGGCCGTGCCGAATCGCTCGAAGATGACCGGCTCGGGAGCCCCGGCAAGTTGAGCGAACCGGCGAGCCACCTCGAGGCCGAGGCCCTTCTCGACAACTACGTCGATGTCGGGATGCGGTCGCCCGAGCAGTCGGTCCCGGACGTAGCCGCCGACGATCCAGGCACTGGCGCCCAGCTCGGCTGCGGCCTGCTTCAGGAGCCGGCAGACGTCTTCGTCGGCTACTGGTTGATCCGCTACTGGTTGATCCGCGCCCATTCCACCGCCCCGACCTGGCCGGCGCGGTCGCCCAAGCGGGCTCGTCGGACCAGGGGCCGGCGGGCCGGCTTGATAAATGGAGACGAACGCAGGGTCCCCACCATGGTCGGGGCCACCAGCTTCCAGGAGCGGGTGACGCCGCCTCCCATCACGAACATCTCTGGATCGATGGCGTTGGTGAGGCTGATCAGCGCCAGCCCCATGTAGCGCGCCGACGTCTCGACCACCTTCCGCGCATGCCAGTCGCCCCTGGCGGCGGCGGCAAACAGCTCCGCGGCGGGATGTCCGGTCTGCTTGGCGAGGTTGGCGCCCCCACAGAAAACCTCGAGACATCCTCGCTGGCCGCAGCTGTCGAGCGGCCCGTTGGGGTCGATGATCATGTGCCCGACCTCGCCCGCCGTGCCGTGTCCCCCGCGGTGCAGGCGGCCGTCGATGATCAGGCCGCCGCCGACTCCGGTCGACCACGTGATGTAGACCATGTTGCGGGTGCCACGCCCCGCGCCGTGGTGGAACTCACCCAGGCCCGCCATGTCGGCGTCGTTGGCGAGGTGCACCTTGGCGCCGGTGGCGCGGTTGAGCATCGCAGTCAGCGGCACGTTTTTCCATGGCAGGTTCGGCGGGTTGACGAGGATGCCACGCTTGATATCGATCGGCCCGGGCGCTCCGATTGCGATGCTGGTCACCTTCTGATTTCCGCGCAGGCGCTCGATCTCCGCTGCCGCCCAGTCGACCAAGCCCTGCGGCGTTTTGAGCATGGGAGTTTTGGTCTTGACGCTCGTGATCAGCTTTCCGTCCGAGCGTGCCAGTGCCACGCGCACCTGTGTACCACCTAGGTCTATTCCCGCCAGCATGGCTCGCCTAGGGTAATGGGACTAAGAGGCGAGCATCTGCTGGCCGCGCAGCGCGCCGAGGATCTGGATCGCCGCACGGGCTCGGTTGAACGTGTAGAAATGCAGCCCCGGGACGCCCGCCTCGAGCAGCTCCGCGCACTGCTTGATGCAGTGCTCGACGCCGATGTTGCGGATCCCTTCGTCGTCGGGCTGCTCGTCGATCGCCCGCTGCAAAACTTCGGGCACGGACGCGCCCGACATCTGAGTCACGAAGGCCAGCGACCGCCGGCTCGGGATTGGCATGAGGCCCGGCACGATCGGCACCTTGATGCCCTCGGCCCGGGCCCGAGCCACCAGGTCGAAGTAGAAACGGTTGTCGAAGAAAAGCTGCGTGATGAGGAAATCCGCGCCTGAGTCGACCTTTAGCCGCATGTAGCGAAACTCTTGCTCGAGGTCTGGACTCTCCGGATGCTTTTCCGTGCTGCACGCGGCGCCGATGCCAAGGCGGTAGCCGTTGCCCCGCACGAACTTCACCAGGTCGCTGCCGTGGGCCAGCGCGGGATCGACCGGCTGGAACGGTTCGCCCGGCCCTGGCGGGTCGCCGCGAAGCGCCAGCACGTTGGCGATGCCCTCGCGTTCCATCCAGTTGAGGATCCGGCGCGTTTCGTCGCGGTTGTTGGCGCAGGTCAGGTGGGCCATCGCCTCGATGTGGTAGTGCCGCTTGATCCGCGTCACCAGCTCCAGGGTCTTCTCGCCGGTGCGCAGGCGATAGGTCACCGACACCCAGTCGGGTGCGTGTCCGCTCAGCGTGGCGACGGTCCGCTCGAGAAGCTCGACCTCGCTCTCGTCGCGCGGGGCCATGAACTCGAACGACACGGTCGGACGGCCTCGGTTGAGCAGCTCCGCGATGCGCATCGCTCGAAGCCTACCTCAGGTGTCGGACATCGCCGACGCGGCGCGTCACCTTGGCGGAATCCAGGTATTCGAGCAGCGCAAGCACGGGCCGGCGGCTCGCCCCGAGACGATCGCGCAACTGCGCCACGCTCACCGATCCCGAGCCGGCGATGAGCTCCCTCACGGCATTCACCGCCTGCTCGTACGCATCGCGCGTGAAAGCCACGTCGTCGCTCAGGCGCACCAGGTCGCCTTTCTGAGCCAAGGCGCGCACGACCTCCGAGGTCGCCCCAGCAGCCCGCGTCGCCTCGGCCAGCGACGGCGGGGCGAACGGCTGGGCTCCGAGCAGCTCGAGCAATCGTGCCGCCCGGCCGTCGCCGGCTTCGACGGCCACCGTATGAGCGGGAGCCGCGACCTCGCCGTTCCTATCCTCAACCCGCCTCTCATCAGCAAGCGCCTTGAGCACGGATGGGAATAGGACCGGCTGAATGCCGAGCTTGTTTCGCAGCTCCTCGCGAGGCATTCCCTTCCGCAGCGGATGGGCGCCGTGGTACGCGGCCAGCTCGCGCGCGGCGCGATCGCCGATCGCCGACCACGCTTCGTCGTCGAACACCCAGTCACCAAGCCGTCGCGCACGCAGCTTCGTGACGTCCGCATCCGATGCCATCGTGGCTTTGAGCAGCGCGTTGATGGCGACGCCACGCGGGTATTTCCGCAGCTCCTCCTGCAAGACGTCACCTGCTGCGCGGCGCTCCAACGACTCGCGCACGGCGGCGTCGTGACGCGGATGCTTGCGCGGCGCGACATCCTTGATCTGTCCACCCGCGATCGTCGCGGACGGGCTGGGTATGCGCAGGATGAAGCGGTCGTCGTTGGCAACTGCGATGGGGCGTTCCAAGTAGAGCTGGATCCAGCCCTGCACCCCGGGCTCGATGGTGTCGCCCTCGAGGAGGATTGCACGACTGCCGACCTCGACCGTGCCGGTATGCAGCAGCAGCTCCGCGCCATGGCGCAATCCTCGCGGGGCGGACGAAAGGACGCGCACGCGCGCATCGATACGCCGGGTCGCCTGCAGCTCGCCCGGCCGCGCGAGCACATCACCTCGTTGGAGCACGTCCTTCTCGACGCCGATGAGATTCGCAGCGACCCGGTTGCCCGGTGCGGCGGCGTCGACCTTCTGGTTGTGCTGCTGAAGTCCGCGCACGCGAACCGCTGCGCCGCTCGGCAGGATCTGGAGCTCGTCGCCCACGGCGATGCTGCCGTCGATCAACGTGCCGGTGACGACTGTTCCGAAGCCGCTCATCGTGAACACGCGGTCGATCGGGAGCCGCGGGCGTCCACGGTCCTGTCTCGCCCCGAGGCCACCGAACAGCTCGTCCAGGGCCGCGGTCAGCTCGCCGAGACCTTTTCCCGTCACCGCCGACACGCCGAGGACGGGCGCACCTTCCAGGACCGTGGCCTCGAGTGCCTCGCGCACCTCGCCCTCGACCAGCTCGAGCCAGACGTCGTCGACGAGGTCGACCTTCGTCAGAACGACCAGGCCGTGGCGGACCTCGAGGAGGTCGATGATCTCCAGGTGCTCCCGGGTCTGGGGCATGACGCCCTCATCGGCGGCAATGACCAGCAGCGCGACGTCAATGCCATGCGCGCCGGCGAGCATGTTGCGGATGAAGCGCGCATGCCCGGGCACATCGACGACACCGATCTGCCGCCCGCTGGGCAGCCGCATGTGGGCAAAACCGAGATCGATCGTCATCCCGCGCCGTTTTTCCTCGGCCAGCCGGTCCGGATCGATACCGGTCAGCGCCGTCACCAGCGTGGATTTGCCGTGATCGATGTGCCCGGCGGTACCGAGGATCACTTCAGGACGGTCTTGACGGCCGCCTCCACGGCATCGATGAGCTGCTCGTCCTCCCCACGCAGCACGGTCCGGGGGTCGAGACAGCACGCGTCCTTCTCGATGCGCGCGATCACTGGAGGGTCGCCGCGACGCAATGCAGTCGCGATCCGCGACGCCGGGCCGGCGAGCGCGATGAGCATCGTCGGCAGCGCGTGGCCGGGCAGCGAGCCACCGCCGACCGCGGACTCACCGGGCATGAGCGTGTTCTTCACGCCGCGTTCTTCAAGCTTCACCGACCACATTCCGCCGCGACGGCGAATCTCTTCGATCTGCAAGCGCAGCATCCGCTCCACGGGGATGTCGTCGAAATGCCCGGCCAGCCGCTGGCGCAGCGAGGCCTCCAGCGCCGCCAGGGTCAGCTTGTCGATGCGGACCGCGCGGGCCAGCGGATGCCGCGAGAGCTTGCGCACAGCTTCCACGCCCTTGGCGCTCCGCGCGAGGATCAGGCCTGCCTGGGGCCCGCCCAGCAGCTTGTCGCCGGAAAACGTGACCACGTCGGCCAGGCGGAGGGACTCGGACACCGTTGGCTCGTCGGCCATGACCTCCACCGCACCGCTGCCGAGGTCGTCGATGAGAAGCACGTCGTGGCGGCGCGCAATCGCCTCCATGTCGACGAGCGAGGCCGACTCCGTGAAGCCGGTGACGCGGTAGTTGGACGTGTGCACCCGCATGAGCGCCGTGGTCTTGGGAGTGATCGCATCCTCGTAGTCACTCGCCCTGGTGCGGTTGGTGGTGCCCACCTCGACCATGCGTGCACCTGAAAGGCGCATCACGTCGGGCATGCGGAACGAGCCGCCGATCTCGACCAGCTGGCCTCGCGAGACGATCACCTCACGGCCCTTGCAAAGGGCGGTCAGCGTAAGCAGGACCGCGGCCGCGTTGTTGTTCACGGCCAGAGCCGACTGGCAATCGAACAGCCTGTTGAGCGGGCCGTACAGAAGGTCGGCGCGCTCTCCGCGGCGACCAGTTTCGAGGTCGAGCTCGAGATTGCTGTACGCGCCGGCCACGGCGAGCGACTCAACCGCCGACCGCGACAGGGGGGCGCGGCCGAGGTTTGTGTGCAGGATCACCCCGCTGGCGTTGATGACCCGCCGGATCCGAGGCACTGCGAGCGCGCGCAGCCGTGCCGACACCCGCCGCCCGCGCTCCGCATCGTCAAGAACCCCTGCGCTGCGCTCGGAGGCCACCTGCTCCCGAATCGCCTCCACCACCTGCGCCCGGCCGAATTCCGCGACCATGACCGCGTATTCGGGCTGGTTGATCAGCCTGCCTACACCAGGCAGGGATTCAGCGCGTTGAACCCGGGAATTCGATATCCGATGCATTGACCTACTGAGATTAGGCTTGCCGGCTTGAAGAATGGCTCCATCAAGTAGCTCAGCACCGGAATGCCCAGCAGGGAGCCGACGATAAGCACCGCGACCGCGCCGGCCCAAATCTCCCGCCGCCGGACCGAAGCGTTGAAGAAGAAGCGGGGGTTGCGCGGCCGAAAGATCGTCTCGATGATCTCCCAACCGTCGAGCCCTGGGATCGGCAGCAGCTGGAAGGCGAAGATCGAAAGGTTGAGGAAGACGATCGCGTAGATGAGGGATGCGAGCAGGTCGGGGGAAAGGGTTGCCGCCGGGCGGATCCCCGCGGAATTGAGAAAGCGGTAGATCAAGCCGAACGCGATCGCCGCGAGCAGGCTGGCCGCCGGGCCGCCCAGAGCAAAGACCAGTCGCTGGCGGACCGTGCTGATGCGATTGGGCTGCACGGGCACCCTGCGGCCCCACCCGGTTAGAAGAACGAGAACCGCGATCGTGCCGACCGGCTCGAGAAAGCGACGCGGGTTGAGCGTGAAGTAGCCGAAGTAGCGAACGGAGCGATCGCCCTGGAAGTAGGCCCCCGCCGCGTGCCCCATCTCATGCACCGGGATCGCGATCAGGAGCGCCGGCACCAGGAGGATGGCCGACAACAGGAATGCGGCGAACGGGCTCATACAGGGGTCCCCGCGAACTCACGGCGAAGCCTCGGAGTCAGGGGCCCCCGCGAACTCAAGGCGAAGCCTGTGAGTTCGTGGGGCTTTTTCGTGGGGTTTTCACCGAACGATGGTCATTCGATCGGGATTTTGCCCGCGTGCGGGGACGGCCGCCGGCGTGATGGCGCACGACGTCCCGAGGCGGACGAACGCCGCGTGGGCCCAGACGGCGTAGTCGTGACGCGATTCTCGTAGATGAGCATCAGCGCGGTGATCAGCTCGCGTTGTGCGTTGAGCAGGTGCACCTGAGCCGCGGGCGGGACCATGTCGGTCAGGACGTGGCTGACACGCGCGCCTAGCTCGTTGACCAGCTCGATGAGACGCTCGCCGTCCCGGCTCATTGCCGCTTCGCGACCGGCGCGCGCGTGAACCTCACGCGCAATTCGCCGTCCTTGATCGTCGCTCCAGCGGTGTCGCGCTTCGCGAGCACACGAGGCAGAGAGATCTCTCTCCGGTAGTTGCCGACCGTCACATACAGCTCACCGTTGTGCCGGCTGAGGTCCACAGCCGAACGATCGACGAATGGCACCTTGAGGCTCAGCACGTAATCGGTCCCCTCCTTGTCAATTCGCTGCGGGCTTGCCGTGGTGAAACGGAGCGCAGGATCCTGGTCTCCATATGTTTCCTTCGCCATGCGCTCCAGCATCTTCACGCCCACTACCTCGCGGTCGAAGAGAGGCACGTTGAGGATGGGGATGCCGGCGAAGGATTGCTCCACCTCGACCTCATATCGCTTGTGAATGCGCTGCCATTTCCTGAACAGCTCGTCGTGCAGCTCGTCCGGCAGGATTCGGTTCACGATGACGGCGTCGGTCGCGTAACCGAACAGGCTCAGGTAGCTGAACGCTCGCTTCGCCTCCTTCACGACCATCTTCTCGAGGTTGAGCACGATGCGAACGCTGGTCGTCTTGGGGTCAGTGAGCACGTTGCGCATGCCACCGAGGTCGAGCAGCAGGTCCTTCAACGACGCGTAGACCTCGTCGGACGGCAACGGTATGCCCATCATCGGCTGCAGCACGGGACGGGCGACGCGCATCGCGCGCCGCTCCCACGGATAGATCTTGTCGAGCCACCACTTGGCGGCATCCGGAAACGTGAGCAGCTGCAGCGTCTCGCCGGTGGGCGCGCAGTCGACGATCAGGACGTCGTGATCGTCGCGCTGCGCGTAGTGCTTGATCCACATCAGCGAGGCGATCTCGTCCATGCCCGGCGGGTTGGCGACCTCGTCGGCGATGACTTCGTCGAGGCCCTGCGCGGCGAACACCTCAGTCGCGTACTCGTGCAGCTTCTCCCAGTGGCGCTGCATCTCATGCAGCGACGACACCTCGTGCGCCCACAGGTTGTCCTCGATTGTGGTCATGTCGGAGCCCAGCTCGATGTCGAAGGAATCGCCGAGCGAGTGCGCGGGGTCGGTGCTCATGACGACGGTTCGGTAGCCGGCCCGCGCGCAGCGAACTGCCGTCGCGGCGGCGACGGAGGTCTTGCCAACGCCTCCCTTACCCGTGAACAGGATTACGCGCACGGGTTGAGTGTACCCGGGGCCTCTAAGAAGCCCTGTCTAAGCTCCTTGCTGGGAGGCCTTCGCCGCGTCCTCGGCCATGTGATCCGAGACCAGCGCTTCCACGTGCCTGAGGATCTGGATTGTGACCTCGGTGTTCTTCTCGATGGCCTTGAGGATCTCAACGTTCTGGTCGTCGGCCTTCTCAGCCTCTTCAGCCGCATGCTCGAGTGTGAGCCGGTCCTTCTGGGACTGGCGGTTGCCGGCCAGCAGCAGCACGGGGCCCGTGTATGCGGCCTGCACGCTGAACAGCAGGTTCAGGAGGATGAACGGGAACGGATCCCAGTGGTTGACCAGCCCGATGACGTTCAGCGCGACCCACAGCGTGACGGCGAGGCTCTGCACGATTAGAAACGTCCACGAGCCGATGCCGGCTGCGATCTTGTCGGCCAGCTTCTCACCAAAGGTCGCCTCCTCGTGATGGAGGACGTTGACCGGGTGCTTGTGATCTTCGGCCTTCAGCTTTCGGGTCCGGAGCGTGTGCTTGATCGCCTTCTGCATTGCGTCAGTGCTGCGGATTGACATGCGTTGGGAACTTTAGCTCGGCGGCCCCCGGATTGGTCCCTACTTGACGAGCTGCGGGACGACGAACGAACCCACGGTCAGGAGCACGACCATCGCCGCGCCCACGACCACGAGGCGGACCAGGTCCTTGGTGAAGTACGGCACCCGGTCAAGCGGGATCGCGGGGTCGCCAGACTGGACGACCATCCGGCCTCGGGACCCGCGGACGATCTGGTTGCGCGCACCCAACGACAGCTCGACGGCGCGCACTGTCGCCTGGTCGCCTCCGACGCGGGCCTGCGAGACAGAGCGCGTCGGGGTAGGCGTCCCGGCGACTCCCACCGCACCGGTGCCGGTCACGCGAACGGGCTGCCGGTAGCGTCCGCTGCGTCCCTTCTTTCGGCCCTTGCGACTCATAGACGACGAAGTCTAGGAGTTCTTTGTAGCCAAGGGGGACCTCGAACTCCCACACCGGTGGCGGCGCTTCGCGGCGGCGACCGGAGCTCCCCACATGGTGGGCAGCAGAGATGGGCAAGAGGACTCCCCACACCGGCGGCGCCGCTTCGCGGCGCGACCGGAGCTCCCCACATGGTGGGGAGCAGAGATGGGCAAGTGGACTCCCCACACCGGCGGCGCCGCTTCGCGGCGCGACCGGAGCTCCCCACATGGTGGGGAGCAGAGATGGGGAACTGGAACTCACCACACCGGTGGGGAGCAAGAAAACAGGCAGGCGGTTAGGGGGCCGGTGCGGGATCGTAGGGTGCGACGTTTGGAGGACTGCCGCCTGCCTGCTGTTGGGCCGTGGGACTCAACGTTGAGGACGTTGACTACGACATGTTGTGTCCCGGCCGCAGTTATACCGCTGAATATGGGTGGTGTCAAGCATTAACAGACAAATCGGCGCGACGAACCGAAGGGGGTCAGACCTCGGTCGTCAGCTCCGCGTACTCCTCTTCGCTGATCAGCTCTTCCAGCTCGGCTGGATCCTCGATCCGGACACGCAGCAGCCACCCCGAGCCGTATGGCTCGCCGTTGACGATGTCGGGGTTCTCGAGGGCCTCGCTGTTGACTTCGACGACCTCGCCGCTTATCGGCGCCTCGATCGGTGACGACGCCTCCTCGGACTCGACGTGGCCCATGCGCCGCCGGGCGCGCAGGATGTCCCCGAGGTCCGGCAGCTCGAGCGACGTGATCTCCCCAATCTGGTCCTGGAGGTAGTCGCTCAGGCCGAGGGTGGCTTCGGGCCCGTCGACTCTCACCCAGACGTGCGCCCCACTGAAACGAATCTGTTGGGACATCGCCTAAATGATGAACTGCGCAGGCGTCCCTGTCCTGCGACGCCCGAGTCGCAAGTCGTCCTCATCGCCGTCCGTTAAACAAGACATGCGATATGTGGTGCTGATCGCGGTCCTGGCTGTGCTCGTCTTCCTCGGCAACATGCTGTGGGTGAACTTCTTCGGGGGCCACTCCCTCTTCTAGCGTCCAATTCGAAAGAAGACAACATCGCCGTCCTGGACCCTATAGTCACGCCCTTCCACACGAAGCTTTCCCGCCGCGCGGAGCGCTTCCATCGAACCTGCCGCGACGAGCTCGTCGACTGAAGTCACCTCCGCGCGGATGAAATGCTTTTCGAAATCTGTGTGGATCTTGCCGGCGGCAACCGGCGCGGGCGCATCGCGCTCACATGGCCACGAGCGGACTTCGGGCTCGCCCGCAGTGAAATAGGTGATGAGCCCTCCCGCCTCCCAGACCGCACGCGCGATGCGGCCGAGACCCGATTCGTCGATGCCATACCCGGCACGCATCTCGGCCTGCTCGTGCTCCTCGATCTCGCCTAGCTCGGCTTCCAGTCGCGCAGACAAGACAATGGCGGGCGCGCTCTCTGCCGCCGCCAGCTCGCGCACCTTGGCCGCCGGCTCTCCACCTCCGGGCAGCAGCTCATCAGCCGCGTTGGCGACATAGACCGCGGGCTTCAGCGTCACCGGAAACACGCCCTTGATCAGCTCACGCTGCTCGCCTTCCAATGCGAGGGTCCGCAGCGGACGCCCCGCATCGAGGTGCGCTTTCGCGACCTGCAGCACCTCGTTCTCGGCGGTCGCGTCCTTCTTTCCAGCGCGTACTTCCCTGGCGACCATTTCCAGCCGGCGCTCTACCGAGCCGAGGTCGGCAAGAACGAGGTCGAGCGCGAACTCCTCCAACTCGGCCGCAGGCTGCGGGTCGGGTCCGAAGCAGCGCGCGACCTTCACCAGCACGTCCGATTGCCTTGCGAATGCGACTCGTTGAGCTCGGCTGCCGGGCGGCGTGTCCTAAATTCGCACCTGTGCAGGCGTCACCTTGACCGGCTTAACCGCCGCGGCGAGGCGCTGCAGCCGCTCGTCGGGCACGTCGACCATCCCGACGCCGTCCGCGCCCCGTCCGCCGGTCAGCGCGTTGAACAGCGTGGTCTTGCCCGACCCCGATGGGCCGACTATCGCGACGTTGACCGGCAATTACTTCTTGTCCAGGTCGAACGTCTTGTGAAGAGTCCGGACTCCCTTCTCGACCTGGTCGCGAGCGACCAGGCATGTGATGCGGATCTCCGACGTGCTGATCATCTCGATATTGATGCCTGCATCGGCCAGCGCGCGAAACATCCGGCCCGCGATACCCGGCGTGCCGAGCATGCCGGTACCGACGATCGAGAGCTTGGCGATGCCAGCGGCAGACGAGACCCTCTTGGCTCCGACGTGCTTCGCCGCCGTTCGTACCAGCTTCTCGGCCGACCTCAAATCCGATTCGGCAACCGAAAAAGTCAGGTCGGTGCGGCCGGAGCGGCCGATGTTCTGGACGATGACGTCGACGGAGATCCCGGCTTTCCCGAGCGGCTCAAAGATCGCCGCGGCCACGCCCGGGCGGTCGGCGACGCCGATCACGGTGATCTTGGCGACGTTCGATTCCTGCGCGATCCCACGCACGCGCTGCCTGTCTTCCATCGGCACTTTGGCGACGATCATCGTACCCACGCGGTTGTGGAAGCTCGACCGCACGTGGATCGGGACGCCATACAGCTCGCCGATCTCCACCGCGCGCGGATGCATGACGCGCGCTCCGACCGCGGCGAGCTCGAGCATCTCGTCGTACCGGATGTGGCTCAGCTTCCGCGCCGTCTTCACGACCCTCGGGTCCGCAGTGAAGATCCCATCGACGTCGGTGAAGATCTCGCAGGAGTCGGCCTTGAGCGCGGCGGCGAGAGCGACCGCCGTTGTGTCTGAGCCGCCACGACCGAGCGTCGTCACCTCGAAGTCTTCCGTGACCCCCTGGAATCCCGCGACCACCGGCACCTTGCCCTCGGCTAGCGCTTCGAGGATGCGGTCGGGCTTGATGTCGTGGATCCGAGCCCGCGAGTGATGCGCGCTGGTGCGCACGCCGGCCTGAAGTCCGGACAGCGAGACCGCGGGTACGCCCATACCCTCCAGGCACATGGCCACCAAGGGGGCGGTGATAGTCTCGCCGTTGGCCACCAACATGTCGAGCTCGCGCGCGGGCGGTTCGGCGTTGACGCTCTGCGCCAGCGCGATGAGCCGGTCTGTTGTGTGGCCCATCGCGGAAACGACCGCGACCACCTTCTCGCCACTTCTTACCGTCTCCGCGATGCGGTGGCTGACGCGCCGGATGCGAGCGGCGGTCCCCACCGAGGTACCGCCGTACTTCTGGACGATCACAGAGTCCTGAACATCCCCTTGTCGGTGACCCGCGTGACCATCGGGCGGCCATGATGGGGCGCCGCGGCGGCCATCGCCTTGGCGATACGCGCCGCCTGCGAAGTGGCGCAGAACGCGAACACGCTTGGGCCCGCGCCGCAAATCGCAGCGCCATATGCTCCGGCTCGTTCCGCGGCATCCATGACGTCTTGCGTCCACGGGTAGAGATGCAGCCGGTGCGGCTGATGGATGCGATCGCGCAAAGCCTGGTCGAGCAGGGTCGGCCGCTTGGCGGTGATCGCGCGCACGAGCAACGCGGTGCGTGCCGCGGTGTAGACGGCGGAATCGAGCGGAACCGAATCCGGCAGCACCGAACGCGCCTTCTCGGTCGGCACCGGCGCGTGGGCGACGAACACCGCCAGACCCCAACCTGGGTTCGGTAGCCGCTCGTCGAACTGTTCGGTCACGATCCGGATGCCGCCCGCGGCCGAGGCGGCCACGTTGTCGAGGTGTCCCTCGTCGGCGCCGGCGTCGATGACGTGGCTCTTCACATCCCACGGGCTGTTGAGCGCAGATGCCGCCAAGCGCGCCGCCGCACTGCTGCCGAGCCCCACGCCTAGCGGTATCTCGCTTTTGACCCTGCCCTTCATGCTTATGCGGCTGAACGGGTTCTCATGAGCGAAGAGGTACTCGGCGCCTTCGCCCTCGTAATCCCACGCGGGCCGATCCGCGACCTCAGCTTCGACCTCCAGCCATAGGTCCACCGCCATCGCCATGCAGTCGAAACCGGGGCCGATGTTGGCGATCGAGCCGGGCACGCGGACGCGCAATCAGTTAGCTCCGAACCTTGCCACTCTCCCCCCATCGGGTGGAGAGCCTGTAGAGAGAGGCGTGATCAAGTACGTCACAGCTTCAAGACCTTAGCGAGTGTACGGGCATCGCCATCGAGCTCAATCGGTGGTTCGACATTCTTCAGCGCCGCATCCGGATCCTTGAGGCCCGAACCCGTGAGCACCACCACCGTGGTCGAGTCCTTTTCGATCTTTCCCTCCATGACCAGGCGGAACAAGAGCGCCAGCGGCGCCGCCGACGCGGGCTCGGCGAAAAGGCCTTCGGTGTTGGCGAGGCGAATCTGCGCCGACAGGATCTCGGTATCGGTAACCGCTGCGATCAGCCCGCCCGACTCATCGCGTGCGCTGGTCGCGCCCTCCCACGACGCAGGATTGCCGATGCGGATCGCCGACGCGACCGTCCGCGGACGCGGAATGGGGTGGCCGGACACGATCGGGGCGGCCCCCTCGGCCTGGGCGCCGACCATGCGCGGCAGGCGCGTGGACCGACCCGCGGCGTGGTACTCGCGAAAACCCTTCCAGTACGCGGTGATATTGCCGGCGTTGCCGACGGGCAGCAGCAGGTAGTCGGGAGCGTCGCCAAGCGCATCGACGATCTCGAACGCAGCGGTCTTCTGGCCCTGCAGCCGATCCGGGTTGATCGAGTTCATCAGCGCGACCGGGTACCGGCTGGTTAGATCACGCACAGCCTGCAGCGCTGTGTCGAAGCTGCCTTTGAGGGCGACGACCTTGGCGCCATACATGAGCGCCTGCGAGAGCTTGTTCATCGCGATCTCGCCCGAGGGGACGACCACGATCGCGCGGACGCCCATGCGCGCCGCATAGGCGGCCATCGACGCCGACGTGTTGCCGGTCGAAGCGCACATCAGCACGCGGCTGCCGGCCTCGAGCGCCTTCGCGACCGCGACCACCATGCCGCGGTCCTTGAATGAGCCGGTCGGGTTCAACCCTTCGTACTTGAAGAAGAGCCGGTTGAGGCCCAGGGCCCGGCCGATGTTGCGGCTAGGCACGAGCGGGGTCGAGCCTTCTTGAAGGTCGACCTCAGGCGTTGGAGGCCCGACCGGGAGAAATTCGCGATACCGAGCGATGACCCCCATTTAAGTAAGACGCGCGAGGCACATGTATTAGAAGACGCGCAAGAACGAGGACACGGCATGAACCGGCGACAGCTTCGCGATTCGATCCCGCGCCTTCTGCAGGCTGGCGTCGGGCGCCGGGTGAGTGGTGACGACAAGCTCCGCCGTCTGCTCCTCCACCCACGCGTCCTTTTGTATGAGGCTCGAGATGCTGACGCCTTCCTCGGCGAAAACCTGGCCCAGGGCGGCCAGCACACCGGTGCGATCGTCCACCCGCACTCGGTAGTAGGCGCGCGTCCGCACCTCACCCATCGGGATCACGCCGATGCGGTCGTCGAAGCTGAACGACGGCCGGCTCTGCACGCCGCGCCGGATCGAGCGTGCCAGGTCGATCAGGTCGCCGACGACCGCGGAGGCGGTGGGCCGGCCTCCCGCCCCCTGGCCGACAAGCAGAACCTGCCCCACCAGATCACCCTCGACGAACACGGCGTTGCTCGCGCCCTCGACTTGCGCCAGCGGGTGATCGAGCGGGACCATCGCCGGATGAACGCGCGCCTCGACCCGTCCCGGGTGGCGCTGCGTGTGGGCAATCAGCTTGATCGCGTAGCCAAGCTCGCGCGCGTAGCGAAAGTCGACCGGCTCGATGGCTTCGATCCCTTCGCGAAAGACGTCGTCGGGGCGGATCTTGATCTCGTACGCGATCGACCCGAGGATGGCGAGCTTGTACGTGGAGTCGAATCCACCAACGTCGTCGGTGGGATCGGCCTCGGCAAACCCGGCCGCCTGAGCTTCCTTTACCGCGCCATCGAGCGACAGCCCCGCCGACGCCATCCGTCCAAGCACGTAGTTGGTCGTGCCGTTGATGACAGCTGACACGCGCTCGATGCGATTGGCCTGGAGGTCGGTCCGAAATGTGCTGATGAGCGGAATGCCGCCGCCGACCGCGGCCTCGAAGTAGACGTCGACGTTGCGCTCGGCGGCGAGGTCGAGCAGCTCGGGGCCGTGCTTGGCCATCACGACCTTGTTGGCGGTGACTACGTGCTTGCCCGCACGGATGGCGCGCTCGAGGTACGAGCGCATGGGCGCGTGGCCCCCCGCGACTTCGACCACGATCTGGATTTCGGGGTCGTCGAGCAGCTCCTTGGGATCGTCGGTCAGCAGCTCCGGCGCGATGGCCACCGCCCGCGGTTTCTTGACGTCGCGTACGAGCACACGGCGCAGGCACAGCTCGATACCCGCTCGCCGCGCGAGCTGGGGTGACCACGTGAGCATTCGCTCGGCCACCTGGCCGCCGACCGTGCCCAGCCCGATCAGCCCGACGTTCAGAGAGCCTGCAACCATGGGTGTGTATTCTCCCCGGCATGACCCTGGTCCTGCGTGAAGCGGACGTCATGCGGGTCGTCGACATGGACGCAGTCATCGGCGCGGTCGAGAACGCCATGCGCGAGCTGGGGCAGGGAGTGGCGCAGAACGAGCCCCGCCGACGGGTCTTCGCCCCCGGCGGGTTGCTGAACGTCATGTTCGCCACATATCCAGGCGGCAGATGCACGGGGCTCAAGGCGTACCCGGTGGCCGCCGGCGTGGCTCGTTTCCTCGTCACCGTCTTCGCCCTCGACGGCACCCTGCAGGCTTTGATCGAAGCCGAGCACATGGGGGCATATCGAACCGGCGCCGCGAGCGCGGTGGCGACCAGGGCTCTCCTGCCGTCAGGGCCGGTCACGTTGGCGATCATCGGCACTGGTAAGCAGGCGAAGACCCAGGTGCTGGCGCTTTCTCGCGTTTGCGACATCCGACAGCTGCGAGTGTTCGGGCGCGACGTGCGGCGGCGAGAGGCGTTCGCGCATGATCGGCAGGAAGAGCTCGGCCTGCGGACCATCGCCGCTCATTCCGCCGAGGCGGCCGTTCGCGGCGCGGACGTCGTGGTGACCATGACGACCAGTGCGGAGCCGGTCCTCGATGCAGCGTCGGTCGAGCCGCACGCCCTCGTGATCGCAGCCGGATCCAACTATCCCAGCCGCGCCGAGATCCCGGCAGACCTGGTCGAGCGCGCGCGAACCGTGGTGGTCGACCAGCTGGCCGCGGCGCAGATCGAGAGCGGCGACCTTATCAGGGCCGAGGCGGCGGGCAAGTTCGACTGGGATCGAGCCACGGAGCTCGCATCGGTGATCGCGGGCAAGTGGACGGCACCGGCCGAGCGCGGGATCACCCTGTTCGAGTCGCATGGACTCGCGATCTGGGACCTGGCCGCGGCGTCGGTCGTCCTGCCCGCC
>VBHX01000039.1 GCA_005879945.1 Chloroflexota bacterium
GATCCTTGAGACACACCCACGCACTCTCATGATGTACGAACACCTTGACATGATTCATCCCAAGCGGACGGTCACGAATCGACGGCGCTACTCGCGCCGCGACGTCATGAAGCTGCAGGCGATCCAGACCCTGACGCGCGAGCACCGGGTCAACCTCGCCGGCGTCCGCTACATCCTCGCGCTGTTGAAGCGCTTGCAAACCGCAGGAGTTGAGCCACCGGAGGGGTTAAAGAACCTGGATGTGACGCTACTAGACGTCTGAGTTGCAACCCGGAGATCGGGTTGGTTGCTGGCAATGAATTGAGAACGGTTTGAACAAATGTCGAAAAAGCGACGGCGGCTAGAGATAAAAGTGGACCCCCTGCCTCGGCCCTTCATGGACGAGACCGCGTCTTGTCCCGTGTGCGGCCGCGATGCCGCGGCGATCGGGAGGCGGCAGCTCCAGATCGTGTTCCGCTGTGACGGGTGCAAGGTGGTCTTCAAGCGCAACCGGAGCTGGCCCTACATCTACTGATACAAGAGGGAACCTACGAGGCTCCCTTTTGTCGGGTTGCGTACTCTGGAGGCGTGAGGCGGCGGGTCGGTAGGGCGGCGCTGTTCGGCGTCCTTGCCGGTTTGGCGACCGCGGCTGTCGCCGAGGCGGTGCGGCCGCGAGGCGGCACGGCGATGCTCGTCGACTGGGACGACATCCGGCTGGCGGCCCGGGCCCGCCTCGAATCGCCCGAGACATCCGCGGCATCACTCGCGGCCGCTCAGAAGCAGTACCGCTCGATGGCCGCCACGCTCGAGAAGCCCATGCTCGATTTCGTCGGCGGGCTGCCGGCCGGCGTCAAGCTCCCCAAATTCGAAGCGCTCGACCGCGAAGCCTGGCTCGACCTCAACCTCACGATCCTTGGCCGGGTCATCGACCCGATCCTGGGGGCGGGCCGAGTTCCCAACTCGTTGATCGTCGAGGTCGGGCGGGCGGGACTGAATCGCTACGTCGGCTTCATGCTCGGGTTTTTGGGCCGGAGGGTCCTCGGCCAGTTCGACCCCCAGCTGCTCGGAGCCGAGCCGATCGCCGGCGAGGGCGTGTACCTGGTCGAGACCAACGTCGAGGAGTGGGCCCGCACCGCCGAGCTGCCGGGCGAGGACCTGCGGCGGTGGCTGATCCTTCACGAGATGACGCACGCGTGGCAGTTCGCCGCGCACCCATGGCTGCGGACCGAGATGGAGGAGTCGATCAAGGTGCTGCTTGAGTCGACGACAAAGAAGGCCGCGCCGGCCGCACGGGTCGCGGCGTTCGCGGGCATTCTTCCCGCCCAGTGGCGCGTTATGCGCCGGATGCAGGGCACGATGTCGCTCGTCGAGGGTTACAGCAACCTGGTCATGAACGAGCTCGGTGCCAAGCTTCTGCCCGGTTTCGAGCGGCTCGAAGAGGCGTACCGAATGCGAAGCAGCGGGAAGAGCGTGCTCGAGCTGCTGATCTGGAAGCTGTCTGGACTCGACCTCAAGCTGCAGCAGTACCGGCGCGGGGAGGCCTTCGCGAAAGCTGTCTTCGACGCGCATGGCATGGCGACCTTGAACCTCGCCTGGCAGGGTCCGAAGACGATGCCGAAGATCGAAGAGTTGGGGAATCCGGAGCGCTGGTATCGACGGGTGGCTGTCCGGGGTTCACGCCCCGCTCCCTAGCCCTCTCCCCTGCGGGGGCGAGGGCCGATCAGTCGCGCAGCTCTTCCTGCGCGGTTTCCTCACTGATCGGCATTACGGCGATAGGCAGATCCGAGATGTCGAAGTACCGGACCGGTTTGTTCATACGCTTTGCGATTCCGACCTGGACCTTCACCCCCAGCGACAGCCGGCCGAACACCCACACCTCGTCGCAGCGGGCCAGGAGGTTGTTCATCGCCTCGCGCACGATGTCCTTGGAAACCGTGTGCATCAGGTAGTAGTCGAAGAGCATGAAGGGGCTCACCGGCACCATCCCCGAGTCGAGGACGAACTTCTGGATGTGCGCGCGCCAGTAGAAGGCCTTGTTGGACATGGCTACATAAACGAGGCGTTTGGGATGCCGTAGCGTCTCCTCCGCCTGGTCCATGGCGCTGGGCTTGGTCGTGGGTTGAAAGATGCGCTCGAGGATGTCTTCTGCAGCCTTCCCCGAGATCGCCATGGGTCGCCTATCGTATCAGCCGTGCCATCGACCTCCCGTTTCGACCTGGACGGGCGGGTCGCCCTGGTCACTGGAGCGAGTCGTGGGATCGGCAGCGCGATCGCGAATGCACTGGCGGAGCAGGGCGCCCAGGTCGTCCTTTCGAGCCGCAAGCAGGAGGACCTGGACGATGAAGCCGAGCGCATCAACACCAGGTTTCCCGAACGGGCGGTGGGGATTGCGGCCCATGCGGGCCGGCAGGAGGATCTGCAGCGGCTAGTCGATGAAGTGATGAACCGCTTCTCGCGGATCGACATCCTGGTCAACAACGCCGCCACCAACCCCTACTTCGGTCCCGTCCTCGACGCCGAGCTGGCGGCATGGGACAAGACGTTCGAAGTCAACCTGCGTGGCATCTTCATTCTGACCAAGCTCGTCTACGCCGCGTCGATGGAGAAGCACGGCGGCGCGATCGTCAACGTGGCGAGCGTCGGCGGTCTGCGACCCGGCCTGGGCCTCGGCGTCTACAACATCACCAAGGCCGGCGTGATCATGTTCACCCGCCAGCTCGCTCGCGAGCTCGGCGGCAAGGTCCGCGTCAACGCCGTCGCTCCCGGCCTGGTCAAGACGCGGTTCGCGGAAGCGCTTTGGGGTAACGAAGCGATTCTCGACCGCGTAATCAGCTCGAACCCGATGGGCAGAATCGGGGTTCCTGACGAGATCGCCGGTGCGGTGGTGTTCCTGGTCTCAGACGCCGCGAGCTACGTGAATGGCGAGGTACTCGTCATCGACGGGGGCGGAGGGGAGCCCTAAATCCGCTGGGGCCCCCGCGACGCAGTCGCGGGAGTCGGCCCTTCAGACTCGCCATTCTCCGACGCGAGCTGCCGGCTGTGGATGAAGTCCTCGAGCTCCTTCTCGTACTGATAGGCATGCCGGTCTGGCTCATAGCGCAGGACGCGCCGCTGCTGGATGAAGTCTTCGAATGCGGCTCTTGTGTCGCGCGCGGCGCGGAAGCGAAGCTCCCGGGCCGCCTTCGCCGTCGAGAGGGTACGCCCCCAGCGCAGCAGGTCGAGGAGCTGGGGTGAGAGCGATGCGAGGCCACTGCGCCGCAATGCGAACGCGGCCAGCTCCAGCCCGACAGGCGGGAGCAGCGGCGCATGCAGCTTGCCGGCGGCGTCAAGCAGTTTCGACAGCGGCTCAGCTCCGGCGGCGGCGATGTTGTACGCGCCGGCCGGCCCGCGCTTGGTCGCGATCGCAAGCGCCTCCACGCAGTCGTCGCGGTGGATCATCTGCAGCGTCGGGTCGTACCCGGCGACCGTCGGCACCAGCTCGAGATCGAGATATCTCGCCAGCGGCTGGGGCTCGTCTGGGTTCAGGCTGTTGCTGAACCGCAATGTCAGCAGATCGATGCCCGGGTTTCGAGCTGCGAAGTCGGTGACATAGGACTCCACCTCGACGATGTCGCGGACGAACTGGTGCTTCGAGTTGGAGTCGAGGCGATGGTCCTCGCGCAATCCTGTGGGAAGGTCAAACCGGGAGCCGTAGACATGACCCGACGACTTGAGGACGAACCGCTTCACAGGGCTGTCTTTGCCCGCGCATCCCGCGAGGAGGTTGAGCGTTCCGATCACGTTCATCTCGTGCGCGCGCCGCGGGTCGAGGTCGAACGAATCGACACGGGTGAGCGTGTGCACAACGGTGTCGACGCCGACCGCCCGCACGAGCTTGCCGATGAGCGAGTGACGGATGTCGAGCTTGAGGTAATCGGCCCTGCCCAGGTCGTATCGAGGTTCGCGGATATCGATGCCGATGACCTCCGCGACGTCGGGGTCTTCGACCAATCGCTGCACTAGCAGCGCTCCCCACCAGCGCGCAACACCGGTGACGAGGATGCGCCGCTTCTTATTGGCCATCTCCGCCTAGTGTGCCTTACGTCCGTTTGATGACGTCGCGCTCCATCTGGGCGACGGCATGCGTAACGGTGTCGAGCAGCGGTGATTTCGCTTGTCGCAAGGCGAACTCCAGTTGGCGCAGGAGCGAGTACAGGCTCTTCATCGCCTTGATCGCGTCGCCGATGTCGACGTTGGCGGGGAAAGGGATCTTGTCCAGCGGCTCGCCCGCCGACCAGCGATAGGCGAAGTCGATGTAGTCGTGCGAAGGCTGGCGGAGGTTCGGCTCGTCGAGATCCTTCTCCATGTCGGCGAATCGGAAGTACAGCGAGCGAACGAGCCGCGCGGTCTGGGCGATCGCCGGGGTTGGGTAGCGGCGAGGACCGGCGGCGGCTGCGCCGCGCCCGCGACCTCTCTCGCGATCCTCGGCGGCCAGCATGACCAGGACGGCCGACAGCTCCTCCGGCGTGAGGCCCTCGAGCCACCCGGCCCACACCGCCTCTGCGACCAGGATCGTGTTCTCGCCGTACACGCGCGATGCAAACAGCCCTTTGTCCGTCGGCCGGTTGTCGGCAAGAAATCCGGTCTCGGTCAGGATCTTGGACAGGCGCCGAAGCTTGCGCGCGTACTCGTCCATCTGCCCGGTCGCCTCGCGCTCGCCGGCCTCGAGCTCCTTCTGCAGCCCGCGGATCTCCCCGTAGCGCTGCAGGTGCTCGCCGAACTGAGGCGAGCGCACGACCTTGAGCTTGCGCTGGCGCTCGAGGAGACCCTTGGCCTCGATCTCGAGCCTCTGCAGCACACGGCTCGAATGGCCCTGGGCCCTCGTGCGCCGACCGCGCCGGCTGCGGCGCTCAGCGCCCGCTTCACGCCGAAGCCGACGCATCTCGATCCGGATCGCGCGCAGCCTGTCGTCGAGCTTGTAGTACTGCGCCACGTCCTCGAACGAGACGTCGGCCTCATCCCACATGCGCCGGATGTCGTCGAGCCGCGCACGCACGTTGTCCAACCGCTCTCGCGTTTGATCCGCGGCCAGCCGTTTCTGGAACTGCCCGAATGACCTCTCCATGAGGCCCTCGGCCTCCTCCGGGGTGTAGACGCGCAGCAGGTTGAGGGCCATGTTGTACGTGGGCAAGAACTTGGACTCGACGACCAGCGTCGGGCCCATCGCGACCTCGTAGATCGTCCCGATCTCGACGTCCGATTCTTTGAGGATCACCCCGTGGCCGATCACGTCGATGCCGCGGCGGCCGGCACGGCCCATCAGCTGCGTCATCTCGCCGGTGGTCAGGTTCGAGAAGCTGACGCCGTCGAACTTCGTGAACGAGGACACGACAACGCCGCGCGCCGGCATGTTGATCCCGAGGGAGAGCGTTTCGGTCGCGAAAACGACCTTGATGAGCCCGCGCTGGAAAAGCTCCTCGACCATCTCCTTGTGGTAGGGCAGGAGCCCGGCATGATGCTCGGCCAGCCCGCGGCGCAGCAGCCGCGAGTCGACCATGCGTTTGAAAAGCGTTTCTTCATCGCGGTCCTTCAGGCCCAGCAGTCGCTCTGCCGCGGCCCGATCGATGGCCTCCTTCTCCGCCGGCGTGGTCAGGTCGAGCTCGTGGTATGCGCATCGCTGCAGCGCTTCCCGGCAGCCCCGGCGCGAGAAGATGAAGTAGATCGAGGGCAGGATGTCGAGGCGACGCAGCTCCTCGATGACCTTCAGCAGGTCGTTCGACGGCAGGCGCGTGAACCGCCCGACCCGATAGGACGCCTCCTCTTCCTCTGCGGCCTTGCTCCACGTGCGCTGGTCGATGCCGCCGTCGTCCTTGAACAGAGGAAGAAAGTGGTTGTGGATCGCCAGCCACATCTTCAGCTCGACCGGTCGGACGTTGTGGAAGATGGTCTCCATGCCGCCGCGGTTCTCGGCCATCCATTCGGCGACCTCGCGATAGTTGCCGATGGTGGCGGAAAGGCCGATGAGCTTGATAGTGCGCGGTGCCTGGATGACGATCTCTTCCCACACCGACCCGCGCGGGAAGTCGTCGATGTAGTGGACCTCATCGAGCACCACGTAACGCACGAGGTCGAGGCGCGCTGGGTCTTCGTAGATGAGGTTGCGGAGGATCTCGGTCGTCATCACGACCACGGGTGCGTCGTCATTGATGGTGTTCTCGCCCGTCACCAGTCCAACAGTTCGCTCGCCGTACTCGCGGACGAAGTCGTGGTACTTCTGGTTGCTGAGCGCCTTCAGCGGCGTCGTGTAGATGACCTTGGAGCCGTCGCGAAGCGCGCGGAAGATCGCGTACTCGGCGACGACCGTCTTGCCGCTGGACGTCGGCGCGCTGACGAGGACCCCGCCGACCCCGGTGTCCAGCTTGTCGATCGCCTCGTGCTGGAAGGGGTCGAGCTTGAACGGGAGGCCGGCTTCGAAGTCACCAACCAGTGACTCGACCGTTTTCACAGGCGCACCAGCTCCGTCGACACGTCCGTGATCCGCGCGCCGTCGCAATGGGATTCGATGTAGGACAGCGCCGCGGCCAGGACCTCGTCCGCGTGGCGGCCGTCTGCGCTCACACAGGCAATGGCCAGCTCGGCCAGCTGCCAGCGGTCCCGCTCGCCTACCTCAGCGGCGGCGACCTGGAACTGGGTCCGAACTCTCCGCAACAGGCCGCTGATCACCTGACGCTTGGTCTTGAGAGAACCGCTGTCAGGTATGTGCAGAACGACCCGGAGCAAACCGACCGCCAAGGGCGATGACATCCTTCGGCTAGATTAAGAGCGTGGAGACCACAGCATCCGAGCTGCGCGAGCTCGGGCGCGACCTGGTCGCCACCTCGTATCTCAAGGGCGACTTCGTTCTTCGCTCGGGCAAACGCTCGAAGCGCTACTTCGACAAGTTCCTCTTCGAGACCGATCCCGTGCTACTGGGTCGCCTCGGCCGTCATCTTGCTGCTCTCGTTCCGCCCGAGACGCAGCGGCTCGCGGCGCCGGAGCTGGGTGCGGTGCTTCTTGGCGGCGCGGTTTCGATGGAGACCGGCCTGCCGCTCGTCCTCGTTCGCAAGGAGCCGAAGGGCTATGGGACCTCGAAGCAGATCGAAGGCATCCTCAAGCCTGGAGAGCGAATTACAGTTATCGAGGACGTCGTCACGACCGGTGGTGACTCGCTGCGCTCGGCCCAGGTGCTTCGCGACGCGGGCGTCGATGTGATCCATCTCGTCGTCGTCCTCGACCGGGGAGAGGGCGGCGAGGAAAACATCCGGCGCGCCGGCATTCCGTACTCGCCGCTCTTTCGCATCACCGACCTCGAGCTTGACTGAGCGCGCGCGTCGAGCGTCGGCGCTGGTCATCGCGGGTGGAATGGTGCACACATCCGATGGACCCAAAGAGCTCAACGTGCATGTCGCGGATGGTGTCATCACGAGCGTCGGCATGAATGCGGCACCGGCCGGTGCGAAGACCGTTGACGCAAGCGGCATGTATGTGCTGCCAGGCGCCATCGACGTGCACGTGCACAGCCGCGACCCTGGCTTTCCGCAGAAGGAAGATTTTGGAACGCTGACCGCCGCCGCCGCGGCCGGCGGAGTCACGACCGTCATCGACATGCCGAACACCGTGCCCGCTGTGGATGCTGACGGGGTGCTCGAATCCAAGGCGGCGCTCGCGCGCGGAAAGGCGCGCGTCGATTTCGGCCTGTGGGGTCTGATTCGTTCGAGCTCGACGCCGGCGGAGCTCGAGGGCCTCGCCGCCGCCGGCGCGATCGGCTTCAAGGCTTACCTGGGCTACGCCTTCAGCCGCTCACGCAAGCAGGTTCGATCCTCGCTTGACCTAGACGACCCCGACCTCGAGGCGCCGCCCGACTACGGCACGCTCGCGCGGCTGGCGCCGGTGATCGCGGAACTCGGCCTGCCGCTCGCGATCCACGCCGAGGATCCCGCCATCCTCGGGGCTTTTCGGCGCCCGCTCGAGACATACGCCGACCTGCTCGCCGCGCGGCCGGCCGAGGCCGAGGCAGTTGCCATCGCCGCCGCCGCCGAGATCGCGGGGTCGTCAGGAGTTCGGCTCCACATTGCGCATCTGTCGAGCGCCATCGGGCTTGCGGCCGCGCACGAGCTGATCCGGGCGGGCGCGCCCCTCAGCCTCGAGACATGTCCTCAGTACCTCTGGCGATCAGCCGAAGACTTCGCCAAAGTTGGCGCCGCGATGAAGGTGTTCCCGCCGATCCGGACCAAAGGTGATCGCGACGCCCTGGTCGACGGCCTCGCCAAGGGCACGATCAAGATCGTCGCCACCGACCACGCTCCGCACGCGGACGACGAAAAGGCGGCATCGTTTGATGACGCGCCCGCCGGCAGCCCCGGCGTCCAGACCCTGTACGTCAGCTGCCTGGAGCTGGCGCGGCGTTTGGGCGATGTCTGGCTCGCGCCACGCTGGGTGGCGGAAGCGCCTGCCAGGTTGGCCGGCCTCCACGACGCCAAAGGGACGATCGCGCCCGGCTACGACGCTGACCTGGTGATCGTCGATCCCAACCGGGCGACGCGTGTGCGGCCCAAGGCGATGCGCTCGCGCCAGCGCCACGGGGCGTTGAACGGGCTCGAGTTTGGGTTTTCGATCAAGGAGGTCTACCTTCGCGGTTCGCCCGTCTCGGCCCCTCGCTGGTCGGCTCGGGCAGCCGGCCGATTGGTCCGGCCTGCGCGACACTAGTCATGTGACTGCCGCGTTGCGCGGGCTGATCGTCCTGTACGCAATCGTTGCCGTGATCGGCACCGCTTGCGGTGGTAAGACCGCATCGAGCAGCTCCGCGAGTTCGTCGCGAATCATCTCCATCTCGTCACCGGCCACAAAGGGGAACGGCAAGCTCGATCCCGCCGTCCAGATGCCGGCCAAATTTCCGTCCGACTTTCCCGTCTATCCGGGAGCGCGCCTGACGCAGGCGAGCGAGGTGACGGCCAACGGGCAGACAACCTATGGGATGCAGTGGGAGACGCTGGACGGAGTCGAGACGGTGGGCGGCTTTTACGCGGAAAAGCTCAGCAAGGGCGACTGGACCCTGACCTACAACGGCTCCGCGAACGGGGTGTTCTCGGCCATCTTCAGCCGCAAGAGCAATCAGAAGGACGCGGGAATTCTCGGTGTCGAGCTCGTAAACGGCGTGACCCACGTCACCGCCGCGCTCGGAGTCGTGAGCTAGGCGTTCAGGCTCGAGTCGGCGCGCCCCGGATAAGTCGCGGCGGGGACAGTGGTCCCCTCCGCGGGCCAACCCCTCTCCGCGGCGACGCTGGGAGGCGCCTGGAAGGCGCGGCGTCTGGGGGACGGCCGGATTAAATCCGGGCTGAGGCTCCACATTGCATTCTTGAGCTAGGCTCGAGTCGGCGCGCCCCGGATAAGTCGCGGCGGGGACAGTCGTCCCCTCCGCGGGCCAACCCCTCTCCTCGGCGACGCTGGGAGGCGCCTGGAAGGCGCGGCGTCTGGGGGACGGCCGGATTAAATCCGGCCTGAGGCTCCACATTGCATTCTTGAGCTAGGCTCGAGTCGGCGCGCCTCGGAAGATCGGGTTCTGTGCCAGCTCGCGCTCCAGGCTCGTCGCGGGCCCGTGGCCGGGATAGAGCGCCGTCGAGAGCGGCAGGCGCAGCAGCCTGGTGCCGATGCTCATCATCTGACGCCGCAGGTCGGTCTCCGGTGTCTGCTTGCCGACGCCGCCGGCGAGGATCGTGTCGCCGACGAATGCATGGTTCGCGACCACGAAACACACGCTTCCCGGAGTGTGGCCGGGCGTGTGTATGACCGAGAGCTTGAACTCGCCGAACTCGAGCTCGTCGCCGTCCAGCAGATAGCGGTCCGCCGAGCGGAGGAACTGCTTGGCGTCGGATGAGTGGATGGCGGTCTGGCCGCCGGTCAGCTCTTTCAGATCGTCCTTGCCGGCCACGTGACCGGGGTGGCAATGGGTGGCGAGGATGTATTTCACGGACAGGTCCTTGACCTGCTCGGCGAGCTTGTCCGCGGGGAGGCCGGGATCGACGACCACCGCCTCCTTGGTGCTCGCGCACGCCAACACGTAACCGTTGACATCGCGATCGAGCCTGACCTTGACGATCCCCAGCTTTGCCATCCAGTCAGTATTTACCGCAAATGCAGCACACAGCGGTCATCGTGTTCGCGATCGTGCTGCTGGCCATATGCATCTTCTGGACCTACGGTTACTTCCGCAGGCGGTCTAGGAAGCGGTGATGAGAGAAAACCGGCCGGTCTTCCCTCACGCCCTCCCGCGACTGCGTCGAGGGGGCCCCAGAGGTAGCCGAAGCGGCCGCGTCTTTTTCCGCTGTTGGGATTAACGAAATGGTTCTCCTGGCCACGTTAGAGGCAGGAAGCACGCTGGGGACGGCCGGAATAATCCGGCCTACGGACCACGCGATTAGTCGGCGGTGTCGCCCTGGATCTTGATCCGCAGGGCGTCCAGCGAGTCGAACTTGTCGAGGGCAGGTTTGGAGCGCGGCCGATCCGGATACTTCGCGGTCTGCACCGCTTCCAGTAGGAGCTCGATCTCCTCGGGCGTGAAGTGCAGTGTCCGGAGGACGACCTCCTTCACCTTTTCGTGCCGGTCGACTGCGTCGCGTGTCACGTCATCGGTGTCGGTGACGACCTGCGGCCGCGTCGGCCGGAACAGCTCTTCCGACCCCGCCAGTGAAGCTCTCTTGAAAGTTGGCATTAGATCCTGTGATTCTCCATGACCCGAGCTGCCAGTGCACGATACGCCTTCGCTCCATCCGACTCCTTCGCGTATTGGAGGATCGACATCCCTGCCAATGGTGTCTCCGCGAAGCGAATTGAATCGGTGACACCGAAGTCGTAAACCTTGTCGCCGTACTTCTCTTTGACGGCCGCGAGCACCTCCTGCGAGTGGAGCGCGCGCGACTTGTACAGCGTGGGCAGGATGCCGATCAGCTCGAGGCGCGGATTGAGCCTGCGCTTCACGCGCTCCATCGTGATCAGCAGCTCCTGCATGCCCTTGAGCGCGAGGAACTCGGCCTGCAGCGGCACCAGCACCTCGTCGGCCGCCACCAGCGCATTGATCACGATCAGGTCGAGCGAGGGCGGGCAGTCGATGATGATGAAGTCGTAGCGCTTCTGCGCCGCCTCGAGCTTGTCGCGCAGGATGCTCTCGCGCCCGATCTCGTTGATCAGCTGGTTCTCGGCGCCGGCGAGCTCCACGTCCGCGGGTATGTAGTGGACGCCCATCTGCGCCGCTTCCTGGACGACGTCGGTGACGGTGGTGTCGGGGTCGACCAGGAGGTGGTAGACGGTCTTCTCGAGCTCGCCAGATGGCTTCATGTAGAGGGTCAGGTGACCCTGGGCGTCGAGATCGATGAGCAGCACGCGCTGTCCGATTTCCGCCAGAGCAGCACCTAGGTTGACAGCGGTGGTGGTTTTGCCCACCCCACCCTTTTGCATCGCAACGGCGATCGTTCGGGCCAAGAGTGATGCGAGTCTAACTGAAGCTGGGCGGGATCGCCCGCGTGGGACTGGACTCTAGAATTGGCCCCGGTGTTCGTGATCCCTCTGATTGCCGCGGCGGTCGGCGCAGCATTCGCCGTGGTCGTCGGCAGGCAGTACCTCAAGCGCCGCAAGCCTTATCAGGCCATATGGGCGTTGGCGCTGGGCATGTTCGGGGTCGCCGCCGCATTCGAGACCGCGGGTCAGCTTGCTGCCTGGTCAGATGCGACCTACAAGGGCTACTACCTGTTCGGAGGCCTGCTGAACGTGGGCTGGCTCGGAATCGGCTCGCTGTTGCTGCTTGTATCCCCGCGTGCCGGCCGCGTGGCCGTAATCGTCATGGCTTTGATCTCGTTGATATCAGTCGTGGCCGTTCTTGCAGCGCATACGAACCCCGCGCTTCTGAAGGCGCAGGTGCCCGCCCGCGGCGCGATCGATGTTCCGGGCGCTCTGCCGCTGATCACGAACCTGGGCGGATCGCTGCTGCTCGTGGGCGGTGCGGCCTGGTCGGCGTGGAAAGCGGCTCGCGCGAACGCGCCACGAAACCGGGTGCTCGGGCTCGCGATCCTCGCGGCCGGCGCGTTCGTCGTGGCCGGCGGACACAGCTACGCGCAGTCGAAGGGCGTGTACCTCGCACAGCCTCTGAGTGAGGCCGTCGGCATTGTGGCGATGTTTGTGGGATTCCTCGTCATCGAGGCGCGCCGCGAGCTCGCCCCGGCCAAACCGAGAACCGCGTGATCATCGACCTGATCGTCGTCCTGGTTTTGATCATCGCGCTGATCCTCGGCTACCAGCGCGGCGTGATCCAGCCGTTGATGGCGGAGATCTTTTTCTTTGGCACGCTACTCGTCATCTTTCGATTCCACGACACGTACACGAACGAGATGCAGAAGATCCTTCACCTGAACGCGGTGTTCAGCGTGTTCGTCGCGTTGATCCTGGCCGTCATCCTCGGGGCGATCGGTGGCGCGATTGGCGGCGCGTTCCACCGGCTGGAGGCGATTCGCGGCATCGACGGCCTGCTCGGAGTGTTCGTTCACGTCGCGGTGACTGTGGTCGTGATCTACCTGGCGGTGTCAGCTCTGGTCACGCTCGACAACGCATTCGAGCCCACGCTGAGGACCGCGAACCTGACCCTTGCGCAAGTCAATCATCTGGAGAACTGGATCCTGTCCAACCCCATCACATCGGCCATGGTCTCCAAGCACGACCTCGACGCACTCAAGACAGATGCCAACAAGAGCCAGGGCGCGAGCATCAATTCGGTCCAGGGTATTCACCAGCTGCAGCAGATCTATGTCGACTTCCTCCAGCCGCAGCTCCATAGCTCGCGGTCGGTGCCGATCATCCTTTCCATCGGACACCACATTCCGCTCGTCGGCCACACCGCGCCGAGCGACCTGAAGCCGCTTCCGTCGCCGGTGCCGTCACCCACGCCGAAGGTGAGCCCGTCACCCACCCCTAAGCACTAAGTGATCCGCTGATGCTCGACCTGGCGTTGACGCCGGACCAGGAGCAGCTCGTGGCCACGGTCCGGGACTTCTGCGCCAGGGAGTTTGCGCCCACGATCGCGGCCAACGATCGCGAGGGCCGGCATGACCCCAAGATCTTTGCCAAGCTCGCCTCGATCGGGCTCCCGGGCGTGTGCTTCCCGCAGCGCTACGGCGGCCATGGCCTCGACTACCTTTCCCTCGGGCTCGTCTGCGAGGAGCTCGAGTACGTCGACACCACCTACCGCACAGTGCTGTCGGTGCACGTCGGCCTGGTCGGCATGGGCCTGTACACGTGGGCTGACGAGGAGCAGAAGCAACGCTGGCTGGTGCCGATGGCCTCGGGCAAGAAGCTGGCCTGCTACGGGCTGACCGAGCCGAACGCAGGCTCTGACGTTGCGTCGATGCAATCGACAGCACGCCGCTCCGGCGGCACATACGTCCTCAACGGCCAGAAGGTCTGGGTCTCCGATGCCGACACCGCTGACTTCCTCCTCGTCTTCGCGAAGACCGATCCCAAGGCCGGGCATGACGGCATCTCCGCGTTCATGCTCGACCGCGAGGCGAGCGGAAAGGCGCTGCGAACTGAGCCGATCAAGGACCGCCTCGGCATACGCGCGGGCGACGTCGGGTCGATCTTCATGTCCGACCTCGAGGTGCCCGAGTCAAACCGCATCGGCGACGAGGGAGACGGATTCAAGATCGCGATGAGCTGCCTCGACAACGGCCGCTTCACGGTCGCCGCCGGCGCCACGGGCACGGTTCGAGCATGTCTGGACGCGTCGGTGAAATATGCGCGCGAGCGCAAGACGTTCGGCCAGGAGATCGGCCGGCACCAGCTCGTGCAGCAGATGATCGCCAGCATGTTCCGCGACTACGAGATCTGCCGCCTCCTCTATTACAAAGTGGCTTGGATGAAGAACAAGGGCACGCGACACACCCGCGATGTGTCGATCGCTAAGCAATACGCGACCGATGCAGCCTTCAACGCTGCTCACGACGCCATCGAGGTGCACGGCGCGTACGGCTACTCGGCCGATTACCCGGTCGAGCGGTTCCTGCGCAACGCCCGCGCGCCGATCATCTACGAGGGCACGCGCGAGATCCACACCATCCTGCAGGGCGAGTACGCCCTCGGCTACCGCGAAGACCGCCCGCTCAAAAAGTCGCTTCCGCCTTACCAGCAAGATTGACCGTCACCGGGCTTAAACGGTCGGCATCTCGCCTGACCCAGCTCGATTTCGTCGTCCTCTCCATCTACTGGGTCGCGATCGGGTACCTGTGGAACAGCCTCGGCGGTCTGATCCTGCCCAACCTCGTCGAGCAGCTAGTCGGCAACGCGCACAAGGGCGTAGCGCTGGGAGTGCTCGAAGGCATCGGTTCGCTGATGGCCGTCGTGTGGCAGCCAATCGTCGGCGCGTACTCCGATCGCACCCGTACTCGTTTCGGTCGCAGGCACCCTTTTATCGCGATCGGGACCCTCGGCGACGTCATCTTCCTGGTCGGCATCGCCCTGTCGGGCAGCTATTGGCTCGTGGTGGTCTTCTACTTCTTGCTCCAGACCTCGTCCAACACGGCGCAGGGGCCCTACCAGGGCCTGCTTCCGGACGTGGTTCCGGAGGAGCAACGCGGCTTCGCGTCGGGCTACTACGGCATCTCCAACGTCCTCGGGCTTCTCCTGGGCACGGTCGGGGCGGGCTACATCCTGGCTCACGCCGGCCGGACCGCGGCGATCCTCAGCATCTGCGTGGTACTGCTCGTAACGATGCTGCCGACCGTGCTGCTGGTTCCTGATCGGGCGGAGCCAAAAGACAGCCAGTTCAAGAGCGCGTGGGAAGGGATCCGGACCACCTTCACGCGCCCGCTGGGGCACCGCAGCTTCCTGTGGCTGGTCACGTCCAGGCTCTTGATCCTCATGGGATTGGGCGGAATTCAGAGCTTCGTCTACTTCTACTTCAGCGATGCTTTCTTCAACCACGATGCGAAGGCCACCACGACGGCGACCTACACCCTGCTCGGCATCGTGATCATCACCGCGTTTCTGATCTCGCTGCCCGCCGCCAGGCTGTCCGATCGCGTTGGGCGGAGGCCGCTGATCATGGCGGGCGGGCTCCTGGGCGCGGCCGGCGTGCTCGCGCTCATCTTCAGCCACTACGAGATCCTGCCCGCCGCGATTTTGGACCGCATCGCGAGCGCATTCCACGTCCCGGTCCTCGCCGCGCAAGCCACGCTGGTTGGGCTATTGATCGGGATCGGCTACGGGCTGTTCTTCTCGGTCGACTGGGCCTTCATCCAGGACGTCATCCCGCCAGGAGAGGCTGGGCTGTACATGGGCTTCAGCAACATCGCCACAGCCGGCGCCGGCATCATCGCGAGGTTCATCGGCGGGTTCTTGCTCGATCCATTCAACGCCGGACCCAAAGTGCTGGGCCTGCCAGGCGGGTATCCGGTGATATTCAGCGTGTTCTTCATCTGGCTGCTTGTCGGTGGCCTGCTGATCTTGAAAGTGCCGGAGCTGCGCAAGACATGACCGAAATGCACCTCGACGGACTGAAGCCCTGGGGCGGGCTTGCCGGCAACCCACTCGGGACCGCGGACGTGGTCGTCGCCGGCATCCCGTACGACGGTTCTGCCGTCTACCGCAAGGGTGCCGCCCTGGCCCCGATGCGGATCCGCGCCCTGTCGCCGGTAATGCCACCCGTCACCGAGGACGCGCGGTCACTGGACGGTCTCAAGGTGCACGACATGGGCGACCTTGACGCGGGACCCGACATCGAGCGCAGCTGGTCCCAGGTCGCCGACCAGCTGGCAGCCGTCCCGCCGTCGGCGCTGCTCACGGTCCTGGGCGGCGACCACTGCACGGCGATCTCGACTCTTGCGGCGCAGGCTCGCCGCCATCCCGACCTTGCTGTGTTATGGGTGGACGCGCACCCGGACCTGAACGATTTCTCGCGCGGCGGCCGCTGGACCTGCGGCTGCGCCATGCGCAGGGCGCTCGAGGTCTCCAGCATCGGGCCAGCTCGGGTCGTGATCGCCGGCGGACGCGACTACGATCCTGAAGAGCTCGAGTTCATCCGCGCCCGCGGGATGCTCCTCGTCTCAGCCTCGGAGCTGGCCGGCGACAGCGGCTCGGCGCGGATGGTCGCGGATGCGCTCGATGGCAAGAGCCTTCACGTCACCTTCGACATCGACGCGCTCGATCCGGCATTCGCCCCTGGGACCGAGATCCCATCCAGCGGCGGGCTGAGCACGCGCCAGGCGCTCGACTTCTTGCGCATCGCGACGGCCGGCTCGAAGCTCGTCGGCATAGACGTCGTCGAGGTTTCGCCGCCGCTCGACCACCAGGACATCACGACGCTGGCCGCGCTCAAGCTGATCTTTGAGTTCTGGGGCATGTTCTGGCATGGAAAGCGCTGACGTAGTCATTGTTGGCGGCGGCATCATGGGCTGCGCGCTCGCCTATCAGCTCCGCCGGCGAAACGTCGACGTGCTGCTCCTCGAACGCGAGACCCTAGGTTCGCAGTCGACCGGCAAGTGCGCCGGCGGGGTGCGCCAGCAGTTCTCGAACGAGGGCAACGTCCGGCTGCAGCGGATGTCGGTGGGCATGCTCGAGAGCTTCGAGGAGGAGATCGGCCACCCGGCCGACTTCCGCCAGATCGGCTACCTCTTCGTTCTCACGCAGCCACAGCAGGTGGAGGACTTCGGGCACAACATGGACCTCTGGCACCGGGTCGGCCTGAGCGAAGCCAGATGGGTGGACCCTGCGGAGGCCCAGCGCATGGTGCCGGTTCTCAAGGTCGAGGACGTTCTCGGCTGCACGTTCTGTCCCACCGACGGCATCGCGAGCCCGGCCGACGTCACCTCCGGATACGCGGCGGCAGCGCGGCGCCTCGGGGCGCGCTTGAAAGAGGGCGTTGCGGTCACCGGCATCAACGTTGCCTCGGGCCGAGTGCAGGGAGTGCGCACTTCTGCGGGGGACGTGGCGACGCGCCTCATTTTCAATTGCGCGGGCGCGTGGTCGGCGTCTTTCCAGACCTCGCTCTACTTCCACCCGGAGGGTGATGGAGTCCTCATTGGCATGAGCGACCGCGAGGAGCCGCCTGGCTACGTCGAGGATGTCAGCTGGGAGTTCCTCGAGAAGATGTTCGCGCAGGCGGCGCGGCGTGCCCCCGCCCTCGCGGCGGCGGGCGTCAAAACCGCATGGGCCGGGCTGTATGAGATGACGCCCGACCACCAGGCGATCCTTGGGCCGATGGGGGAGGTAGAGGGTTTCTGGTGCGCGGCGGGGTTCAGCGGCCATGGTTTCATGCAAGGCCCGGCGGCGGCGCTGCTACTAACGCAGCTGCTGCTGGATCACACCTCGGAGATCGACATCTCCTCGTTCGCGTTCGAACGTTTTGCCCGAGGCGCCCTGGTCAAGGAACGCAACGTGATCTAGCGCGCTAGCGCTTGAAGATCACCGCCACTGCGATCAGCCCCAGTCCCCCAAGCAGCAGCAGCGTCGAACAGCCGGCCTGTACGACCGTGTAGACGATCCCACCGGTGGCGCCGTACGTGGGGGCGATCTCGGCCCGGCGCCGCCTCGTTCGAATTGCGGCGGCGATACCGCCGGCGCCGATCAGCGCCGCAAAAAGCCCCAAACCGATCCCGCCGGCCTCCTGCCCGCTCACCGGGTTCCAGTATGGCCTCCGTTAGGATTCACACCCGTGGCGCGGATTCTCCTGCTGGGATCGACCGGCTTTTTCGGTCGTGGAGTTACCCACAAGCTGATCGATGGCGGCCATCAGCTGAGGGTGCTCGTGCGCGACCCGATGAAGGCGGCCGCGTTCAAAGCCAGGGGCGCCCAACTGGTGGTCGGCGACGCACTCAGCCCCTCAGTCGTGACCCAGGCCGCCCAGGGCGTCGAGCACATCATCAGCCTGATCGCGGTACGGCGGAACCGGCCGCAGTCCTACCTGGCCGTCAACGTCGACGGGCCGAGGATCATGGCCGAGGCGGCCAAGGCGGCGGGAGTCAGGTCGATCGTTTTCGTGAGCGTGATCGGGGCCCGCATGGACCCCCACTACAAGTACCTCACGTCGCGCTGGATGGGCGAGCAGGAGCTCGCCAAGACTGGGGTCGCCGGCACCATCCTGCGTTTCTCGCTCATCCTCGCCGAAGAGGGGGGCGTCCTGAACGATTTCGAGCGCTTTGCGAAATTCGGGCCGGTCGTCGTCATCCCCGGCGACGGCCAGACCAAGTTCCAACCGATCCTGCGTGAGGATGCTGCGCGATGTGTCATCGAAGCGATCGCCAAGCCCGAGCTGCTGGGCAAGATCATCGAGCTGGGCGGTCCCGAGGTCGTCACCTTCGAATCCATCTTCGATTGGTTCCTGCAGGCCCGCGGTGTCAAGAAGCCGAAGGTGAGGGTCCCACCCGGCCTTTTGATCCCCGGGGCCGCTGTCATGGAAGCCGTGCTCTCGAACCCGATCGTGACACCTGATGAGATCATCACCAGCCAGCTTCCCAACCTGGCCGAGGGCATCGATTCGGTGAGCACGCGTTTCGGCTGGAGGCCGACCGCGCCCAGTTCGTGGGCGCCGATGCACTGGAAGAACGAAGCCGTCCGGAGGTAGCGGCCCGGGTCCGGGCGTTCTTCGGGCTGCCGCTGCCCGATGGGCAGCGTGCCCCACTGGCCGAATTTGTTGCCGCCAGCGCCGAGGCCGCGCCGCAATTCCGCTGGACGCCCGCCGCCAACCTGCATCTCACGGTGCGATTCATCGGCAGCGTTGATCGCACGCTCGTCGAAGATATAGCCGACCGAATTGCGGACAGGGGTCCATCTGGCTTCGACCTCGAGCTCGGCATCCTCGGCACCTTCAAGCGCGGGCGCCTGGTCCGGGTGGTGTGGCTCGGGCTGCGCTCCGGCCTCGAGCCCATGGCCAGACTCGCGGGCCAGGTGGAGGAGGAGTGCGTCAAGGTCGGGCTCCCCGCCGAGAAGCGCCCATTCCGTGCTCATCTGACCTTGGCGCGGGCGAGAGCGAGGGACGGCGCGACCCTGCCTACGCTGCCACCGGCGCCGAAGCTCGCGCCGTGGCGCGCTGATGAGCTGGTCCTGTACTCCAGCCAGCTGGGCCGGACGGGCGCCGTCTATGAGCCGCTAGGCGTGGTGAAGCTCAATTGAGGCGAGCCCGGCGTGCGCGCAGATCAGGTCCTCGTCCGGTTTGGCGCCGCTGACACCGACCGCGCCGATCGTCATGCCGTCCCTCTTGATGGGCAGCGAGCCGGGACCTGGGATCAGAGGCATGCGCACCAGACGGTCCACCGCGCGAAAAAAATCCGGGCGGTCCTGCGACATCTGCAGCAGCGACGCGCCGTCGCGCAGCAGCATCGCCGCTCCAACCGCCTTTGCTTCAGCGATCTGGGGGGAGAGCGGCGGCGCACCGTCCATGCGGCCAAGCGAGATCAGGTGGCCGCCTTCATCGACGACAGCCGCGGTCACGCTCAACCCCATCTCGGAGGCTCTGGCGTGGGCGCCGGCGATGACCTTGTTGGCGTCTTCGAGGGTGAGTGGCATTTTTCGGAAGGATAGTTGGTCTGCCTTGATTAAGGCTACGTATGGTGGCCTGGCGGCGAACTGACTTTCGGGCTTGCGCTGAACTCGGGGCGCAACTAAGGTTGTGAACGGCCCCGAGGGAAACGTTCGAGAGGGCAGGAACAGGCCGCAAGGCCGGTACCGGCTCTCGAGAGGCGATCCGTCGGGGTCACTTCTTTTTCAGCGCCAATTGCAACCCCGCCGGGGGCACCGCCGTTACCCTCTAGCGCAATGAGAGTCGCGCGCCGCCCCGTGTCGCTGGTGCCTGAAGCACCTGCGGCGGTCGAAATCTCGATCGTGATGCCGTGCCTCGACGAGGTGGAGACTCTCGCCACCTGCATCGCCATGGCACGCCAGGCAATCGACAAAGGCGGCTACTCGGGCGAGATCATCGTTGCCGACAACGGCAGCAGCGACGGCTCGCAGCTGGTCGCGCGTGAGCTCGGCGTGCGAGTGGTCGAAGTACACCGGAAGGGCTACGGCAGCGCGCTCATCGCGGGCATCGATGCCGCCAGCGGTCGCTTCGTAGTCATGGGCGATGCCGACGCAAGCTACGACTTCTCAGCGATCGCGCCGTTGATCGCCAAGCTGCGCGACGGCTACGACCTCGTGGTTGGGAATCGATTCCTCGGCGGCATCCGGCCTGGCGCCATGCCCTGGTCGCACCAATGGTTCGGCAACCCGGTGCTGACGCGCATCAGCCGCATCTTCTTCCACGCGCCCGTGGGCGACACTCACTGCGGGCTGCGCGCATTCACCAAGGACGCGTACGACCGCATGCGGCTGCGCGCCACGGGCATGGAGTTTGCGAGCGAGATGGTGATCAAGGCCTCGTTGAAGGGGATGCGGATCACCGAAGTGCCGGTGGTGCTGCATCCGGATGGCCGCACACGGCCACCCCATCTGCGCAGGTGGCGCGATGGTTGGCGGCATCTGCGTTTCATGCTGCTGTTCAGCCCGCGCTGGCTGTTCCTCTATCCGGGTCTCGCTCTGCTCATCGGAGGCTTCGTCCTCTCCGCACTGCTCGTTGCGGGCCCGCTTCGCATTGGCGGCGTGCGCCTCGACATCCACACACTGCTCGTCGCCGGCTTCCTGTCGCTCCTCGGTTATCAGCTGGTGCTGTTCGCGGTCTTCACGAAGATGTTCGCGATCCGCGAGGGATTCCACCCGCCGCATCCGGCGCTGCAGACGTTGCTGCGCTACGTCACGCTCGAGGTCGGTCTGCTGGCGGGCGCGCTGATGGCTTTGGGTGGTCTGGTCGCATTGATACTCGCCGTCGTGAGCTGGCAGTCGGTCGGCTTTGGAAACCTGGACCCGTCGACCACGATGCGCGAGGTGATCCCAGCCGTCGTCCTGCTCGCACTTGGGACCCAGACCATCTTTGCGAGCTTCTTCATCAGCATCCTGGCCATCGAAAGGGAATAGGTATGAGGAAAAACCTGCCGGTTTGCCCTCACGCCCTCCCGCGACTGGCGTCGCGGGGACCCCAGAGGTAGCCGGCGCGGCTGCGCTCTTTCCCGCTGTTTGGATTATCGAAATATCTGCTCCCCGCGACGTCAGCGGCATACAGGCGTGTCGGGGACGGCCGGAGTTCTCCGGCCTACAGGCCACGCGCGATACTCAGTAGACCGGCAACTCCGGAGTCACCGCCTCGAGCCACTTGCGGCAAGACGTCACGAATCGCGCGGCCTTCAAACCATCTAGCACGCGGTGGTCGAAGGAGAAGCAGAGATACATCATCGGCTTGATCCCGATCATCCCGTCCACCGCGACTGGGCGGTCGACGATGGCTTCCATCGTCAGGATGCCGGCCTGGCCGGGGTTGATGACCGAGTAGCTGAACAGCGTGCCGAACGTGCCCGAGTTGTTGACGGTGAACGTTCCGCCCGCGAGGTCGTCGGCGCTCAGCTTCTTGTTGCGGGCGCGAGTGGCCACGTCATTGATGGAGCGCGCCAGGCCTGCGATCGACAGGCTGTCCGCGCGGCGGATCACCGGCACGACGAGTGTGTCCTCGAGTCCGACCGACACTCCGAGATTGATGTCGCGATGGATGATCAGCTCTGTCTCGTTGAAGGTCGAGTTGACCTCAGGATGCTCACGCAGGGCGGAGATCGCAGCCGCCATCACGTAGGACAGATACGTGAGCGAGAAGCCTTCTTGTTTCTGGAAGACGGCTTTGTTCGCGTTGCGGTTGGCGACAACACCGGACATGTCGGCTTCCTGCGTCTGCCACGCGTGGGGGATGGTCGTCTTCGAGCGGACCATGTTCTCGGCGATCAGGCGCCGGACTCGAGTGAGCTGAACCACCTCGTCGCCTTCGGCGGGAGTCGGCGCGGCTGCGGGCTGCTGCGTCGCCGGCGCGGGTGCGGCCTTCGCCGAGGC
>VBHX01000040.1 GCA_005879945.1 Chloroflexota bacterium
TATCTCGCGCAGGACGCCCGTCACCGGCGAGGGCACCTCGGCGCTCACCTTGTCGGTGTCGACCTCGAGCAGCGGTTCGAACTCGACCACCTTGTCACCGGGCTTCACCAGCCAGCGGGAGATCGTCCCCTCGTGGACCGACTCACCCAACTGCGGCATCACGACCCGCGTCGTATTCGCCATCGTTAATAAGCTGCCAGCTCGCGGA
>VBHX01000041.1 GCA_005879945.1 Chloroflexota bacterium
CCACTGCAGCGTCGGGGGCTCGGGCCAGTACCCGCGCAGGCCGACCTGGAGGAACCGATCGCCGCGGCACGCGCCCGACTCGATGAGCCGTCGCATCGGCAGGCCGTGGCCGATGAGGCTTCCGAATTGAATGTCGCCGGTGTCGGCGTGCGCGTCGAAATGGATAACGGATACGCGGCCCCAGCCGACCGCGTGGGCCACGCCGGTGACATCGGGCCACGTGATGGTGTGGTCGCCTCCTAGGACGACAGGGATCGCGCCCGCCTCGGCGACCGTCCGCACCGCAGCCTCGAGACGGTCGAGCGGCACGCGCGCCTCAACGCCAGGCATCTCGATGTCGCCGGCGTCGAGCACTCGTAGGTCCTGCAGCGGGTCGACGCGAAGCGCCAGGTGCGGGCGCGAGGAGTCGTGCGGGAGGTAGTCGGTGGTGCGGATCATCTTCGGACCGAAGCGCGCGCCGCCTCGATACGACGCGCCGGCGTCATACGGCGCGCCGATGATGACTGCGTCCGCGCCTTTGAGCTGGTCGGGGGCGTCGAGGTCGCAGCGCTCCACACCGAGGAACGTCACATCGGGGCCGAACATCCCTCCGTAGCGCGGCACGGGCCTAGCCTAGCGAGCGGAAGTCGTCGGAGCGCGCTCCGCTTCTGCGACGATCATGTCGACGTCGCTTTTCTCCACCGTCTCGCGTTCGACGAGCGCCTTGGCGAGTGCGTCGAGAGCGGCCCGATGCTTCGTCAGAGTTTCCAGCGCGGTCTTCTCGGCCTCTTTGAGGATTCGCTGTACCTCGTGATCGGCCTCCTCGGCCAGCGCTGGGCTCGTACTTGGAAAGCCCAGCTGGCTCGCGGGTGAGGCGCCATCCCGCGGGAACGACACCGGGCCGAGCTTCTCGCCCATGCCCCACCGCTCGACCATGCGCCGCGCGTAGTTGGTGGCGACTTCGAGGTCGTTCTCCGCCCCCGAGCTGACCTCGGCGAGCGTGACCAGCTCGCCCGCCCGCCCGCCAAGCGCAACCGCCAGCCTCGCCCGCACGTAGTGCTCGGGAATGTTGAAGCAGTCGTCCTCGGAAAACTGCGTGACGCCGAGGGCGCGCCCTCGCGGGACGATGGTCACCTTCTCGAGCGGATCGGCGCCCGGCAGGAAATATGCAACCAACGCATGGCTGCCCTCGTGCACAGCCACCCGCTGCTTGTCCTGATCGGTGAGCGCAAAGCGGCGTCGAGCACCCAGGATGGCCTTGTCGTAGGCCGCCTCGAGGTCACGCTGCGTGACCTTGTCGCGTCCGTCGCGGGCGGCGCCGAGCGCCGCTTCGTTGATGACGTTCGCCAGGTCAGCGCCCGAGAAACCCGGCGTCCTTCGCGCCAGGCCTTCGAGGTCGACGTCCGGGCCCATCGCGACTTTGCTCGCGTGCAGCTTCAGGATCGCGAGCCTGCCATTGCGATCCGGGAGCGCAGCCTCGACCCTGCGGTCGAACCTTCCTGGGCGCAGCAGAGCGGCGTCGAGGATGTCGGGGCGGTTCGTCGCGGCGATCACGATCACGCTCTCATTGGCCTCGAACCCGTCCATCTCGACCAGCATCTGGTTGAGGGTCTGCTCGCGTTCGTCGTTGCCGCCGACGCTCAGGTTGGACGATCGCTGGCGCCCGATGGCGTCGATCTCGTCGACGAAGATGATGCTCGGCGCCACCTTCTTCGCCCGCTCGAACAGGTCGCGGATGCGGGCGGCGCCTACGCCGACGAACATCTCCACGAACTCGGTGGCCGCGACCGAGAAGAACGGGACCTTCGCTTCGCCGGCGACCGCTCGCGCCATGAGCGTCTTGCCTGTCCCGGGCGGCCCCGAGAGGAGGACTCCATGAGGGATCCTGGCTCCGACCTTCCTGTATCGCTCCGGTGAGCGCAGGTAGTCGACGATCTCCTAGAGGTCCTCTTTCGCTTCTGCGTTCGAGGCGACGTCGGCGAAGGTGACCTTCGGCCGCTCCTCCGTGTACATGCGGGCCCGGCTCTGACCGACCCCGAAAGCCAACCTCTGGCCCGTTCGGGCCTGGTATGCGATCGACCCCAGCAGGAACAGCAGGAACAGCACGCTGACCAGGTTCGCCGCCCCGCCAAGCCACTGGAACGTCGACTCGGCCGCGCTCACCTGGACCTTGTGGTTGAGGAGAAACTGGACCAGCCCGCTGTCCCCCGGTGGCTCCTCGGTCAGGTAGTCCGAGCGCCCTTTGTAGGGGTGGACGAACTGGCCGGTGATCTGGTTGCCGAGAAACTCGGCGCTCTTGACGTTATCGGCATTGACCTGGGCGACGAAGTCGCTGAACGGGATCTGCGACTGGGCGCCCCCGCAGAACGCGAACAGCAAGTTGAAGACGAAGACCAGCACGAACACACCGACCCACGATCGCAGCGGCACCTGCCAGCGGCGATTGCGCCAGATCGGCTCTCGAGGACCGCGGTTCCGCGCGTCCAAAAATCTCACCCCACCTGGCTCCAGCCAGGGAGCCAGTGATTTCAGTCTGGGCCTTTTCGGCGCCACGCGCAAAGGCTCAGATCGCGCCGACCAGCCGTGGGTGGAATCTGAAGAAGTCTTAACAACGTCTTGACCCAAGCACACACCGGCCTACATACATTTCAGTGCAGCAGCCTCAAACAGGCTGGAGTTCAGGAAAGGTGGGAGCGGTTATGAGAAGGGTGGTTCTGGTCTTTGCTTTGGGCGTGGGAATGCTGGCCATGGGGGTTACCAATGCCAGCGCGGCCCGTTACTGCTCGGTCGACCCGACGGTGGGTATCGGGCTGCCGATTCACACCAGCGTCAACGTGACCACGCAGCTCCTCGGCACCTCCTCGCACATTTACGCCAGCAACAACAGCAGCTCGACGACCTTCGGCGGCGTGGTTGGACTGCCCTAACCAGAGCTTCCCGACGTCGATGACACCGTTGCTTCGGTTCTACCTGCTCGTGCTGGCCGCGCCGGCCGTCGCCCTGACCGTGGCTCTGCTCGGCTCGCCCGGGGCGGCGCCGGGCGACCCCGTCGTGATGGCGGTGCTCGTGGTGCTCGGCGCGGTCGCGACCAACTTCCCGGTGATGGTCTCGCCGCGCTACCAGGCCGACGCGGCTCCGGCCGTGTATCTGGCCGCCGTGCTTCTGTTCGCGCCCGCGGACGCGGTCGCCGTGATCGGCGCGAGCGGGCTCCTTGGCGAAGGCTCGCTGTGCCTCCGTCAAAACCCCGCCACCGGGCATCGGCGGCGGGCGCCGATCGATCTCGTCTTCAACACGTCTCAGCTGATGCTTTCAGGTTGCCTGGCGGTGCTCGTATACCGCGGGTTAGGCGCGAACCTTCCTGGTGCCATCCTGGCCGGAGGGGTCATGTACGCGACGAGCACAGCCCTCGTCGCCATCGCGGCGGGCCTGCACAACCAACGCAACCCGATCGAGATCTGGGCTGAGGTTGCCGCCGCGGAGTTCAAGCAGACCGCGGCTCTCTACGTAGCGGGTTACCTCCTGGCCGTGCTGTCCAACCAGCGGCCGTGGCTGGCGGTCGCGATGATGGTCCCGGTCGCCGCAATTCAGATCGCGCTCACCCGAACCGTGCAGCTCAGGGAGCAGACGATCTCCGCGGTGGAGTCGATGGCGGACGTCGTCGACCGTCGCGACCCATATACCGGCCGGCATTCGCAGAGCGTGGCCGACCATTCGGTCCGCATCGCGCGCGCGATGCGGCTGCCGGAGAGCGAGATCGAGCTGATCAGGCTCGCTGCTCGCGTTCACGACCTGGGCAAGATCGCAGTGCCCGACGAGGTCCTGCACAAGCACGGCCGCCTGACGGAGGCGGAGTTCGAGCTCATGAAAAAGCACCCCGAGACCGGCGTCGAGATCCTCTCCAAGTTCCCCGAATATCGCCGCGGCCGCGAGCTCGTCCTCGCGCACCACGAGAGGATCGACGGGCTCGGCTATCCGCGCGGGCTTTCGGGAAAGAAGATCCCGCTGGGAGCGCGCATCATCGCCGTCGCCGATTCATGGGACGCGATGACGTCAGACCGCCCTTACCGCAAGGCGCTGGATGCCGAGGTCGCCCTCGCCGAGCTTCTGCGCGGGCGAGGCACGCAGTGGGAGCCGGCGGTCGTCGACGCGTTCGCGAGCACCCTGCCGGGCGCGGTGCCCATGGCTGGCCGTAACCGCCTGGTCGAGCTGCGGCCGGTGCTGCGGTCGCTAGGCGCCGTGGTGGGAGTGGTCGGCTAGGGCGCCGACTTTCGCCGCCACCATCCGGTTTCGAAGCGTCCCGATTCCCTCGACCTCGGTTTCCATCACGTCACCGGGGCGGAGGTACTCGGGCGGCGTGCGCGTGAAGCCGACACCGTCCGGCGTGCCCGTCGCGATCAGCGCGCCCGGCAGCAGGGTCATGCCTTTTGACGACCACTCGATGATGCCGTCGACGGGGTGGATCATGTCGCCCGTGTTGCCCTCCTGCTTGACGACGCCGTTGACGGTCAGGCGCAGGCCAAGGCTCCTCGGGTCTGGAGCCTCGTCCGCGGTCACCACCCAGGGTCCGATCGGGCACGAGCGGTCGAGGCTCTTGCCCTTGAAGTATTGGCCGCCCCATCCGTTCTGAATGTCGCGCGCGCTGACGTCGTTGAGGACGAAGTAGCCGAAGACGTAGTCCATCGCCTCGCTTCTCGGGATGTTCGCGCCGCGCTTGCCGATCACCACACCAAGCTCGACCTCCCAGTCGATCTCGTCGCTGATCGATGCATCGATCGGGATGTCGTCGTAGGGACCCGTGATGCTCGTGACCGCCTTGGTGAAGATGGTCGGCGGCTTGACGTCGCCGCCAACCGACGTCTCTTCGGCGTGCTTCTGGTAGTTGCGGCCCATGGCGATGATGTTGCCGCGGGGCGTGTCGATGGGCGGAAGCAAAGTGACGTCTTTGACCGCGATACCGCCCCTCGCGCCGGCGGCGGCTTAGCGCACGTGCTCGAGTCCGCGCTCGCCCGCGTCGATCACGGCGAGCAGGTCTCGGGCGACGTCGCTGAGGTCCACGACCTCGTCTTCATGGCCCGGGCGCAGCGCGCCCAGCCGCGGTTGGCCATCGTGTCGGAACATCAGCAGCTTCATGCTTCCTCCATGTTTGTGTCTTTCGACGCAGCCAGATCAGTGCCCGCACCCAGAAACAGTTCCTCGAAGTCCTCGCGCTGAAGTAATTCCGTGGGCGGTCCTTCGAGTCGGACCGAGCCCGAGACGAGGACACTCGTCCAGTCCGCCACCTGAAGCGCGGCGCGCGCACGCTGCTCGACGATCAGCACCGCCTTGCCGAGAGCAGCCAGCCGCCGGACGTGCTCCTTCAAAAGGCTGTCGGCGAGCTTCGGCGACAGGTTGGCGGTGGGCTCGTCGAGGATGAGGACCTTGGGGTCGAGCATCAGCACCCGCGCGATGGCGAGCATCTTCCGCTCGCCGCCGCTGAGCTTGTCCGCGCGCCGCTTGAGCATGGGAGGCAGCTGGGGGAACACGGCGCCGACCTCGGTCACGCGGGCCTTGACCTGCGCCGGCTTGAGCAGGTAACCGCCCATCTCGAGGTTCTCGAGAACGGTGAGCGGCTCGAAGATGTCATTGACCTGCGGGACGTAGCCCACGCCCCGACGCGCGAGCTCCTCGGGTGGCTTGCCCGTGACGTCGTCCTCGCCGAGGACGATGCGCCCGCTGTTCAATCGCAGGATCCCGACGAGGCTCTTCAAGAGCGTGCTCTTGCCTGCGCCGTTGGGTCCGATCACGGCCACGACCTCGCGGGGTCCGACCGAGATCGAAACGTCGCGGATCACAGGCACGCCGCCGTAGCCAGACGTGATGCCGTGCGCCTGCAGGCTGGGGGCGGGTCGCGCCTCCACGTGGGTCAGGCTATCCGACAAGGTAAGCGTCAACAATCTCCCGCTGCCGTCTCAAGCTGGCCATCGTCCCCCTGCCGATCACCCTTCCCTGCGCCATCACGACCACCGAGTCGCACAGGCGCTCGACCATGTGGAGCTCGTGCTCGACCATCAGGATCGTGAGGCCCTCCGCGCGCAGGTCCTGCAGGTAGTGCTGGATCTCCAGAACGATCGTCGGGTGCACCCCCGACATCGGCTCGTCCAGGAGCAGCAGTCGGGGGCGGAGCATCAACGCCCTCATGATCTCGATCAAGCGCTTCTGGCCGCCGCTCATGTTGCCCGCGTAGTCGGACTCTTTCGCGCTCATGCCGAATCGCTTGAGGAGAGCGCGCGCCTCCTCGACCAGGCGACGCTCATCGCCGATCCAATAACGCTTGCCCATCAGGGCGCCGAACAGAGAATCGCCCCGGTTGTCGGGCGCGGCGACGAGCAGGTTCTCGAGCACGGTCAGCCGCGCGAACTCGGAGCGTCGAAGACGCTGGTCCCGCTGGATGCCGGCAGGGTGCCGGCGAGCACGGCCAGCAGTGTCGACTTCCCCGCGCCGTTCGGGCCGATGAGGCCGGTGATCTTGCCCGCCGGCACGTCGATGGATACGCCGTCGACGGCGTGCAGGCCCTCGAAGTGGCGATGGATGTCGCTGGCGATCAGCAGCGGCCGCTCGGCCACGGGCGCTTCAGCTGCGGCGAGCACGGTCCACGTCCTCGATCACGGGCGCGCCCTCGAACACACGGCGAGGTTCGGGCCGCACTCCATCCGGCCTGAACCACAGGAAGCCGATGATCAGCAGGCCGATCGCGACCCATTGCAGCGCGGGGATCAGGCCGGGCGGCCCGATCGTGGTCGGAATGAAGCGGGTCAGCTCTTCGAACCCGACCGGGACCAGAAGCGCACCCAGGATCGCGCCAATGTTGTTGCCGCGCCCGCCGACGATTATCGCGGCGAACAGGATGATGGTCTCCGGGTAGAGCCAGACGGATGGTGCCCAGAGCTGGATGAAGCCGACAAGGATGGCGCCCGACAGCCCCGCGATGATGCCGCCGAGGATGAAGACCGTCATCTTGAGCTGGACCGGGTTCTTGCCGATGGCGATCGCAGCGATCTCGCGCTCGCGCATCGCGCGCAGGCTGCGCCCATAGGGCGAGTTGACGACCCGCGACGCGAGCACGAAGACGAGTACGACGCATACGGCGGTGATGCCGACGTAGAGGAACTGGTAGGACTGCGTGTTCGGGTCGATCTGGTCTGAAAACGGCGGCGGCACCAGGGCGAGGCCCGCGGCGCCGTTGAGCAGCGGCCGCGCGTTGGTGATCACCTCGTTCGTGATAATCGAGAGCACGAGCAGAGCGATTGCCTGGTAGTCGCTGCGAAGTTTTCTAAGCACTACCAGGCCGACCGGGATCGCCAGCAGCCCGCCCGCCACCGCGCCTCCGATCCACGGGATCGGAAACGGCAGCTGATATCCGCCGAAGTAGATCTGAAAGCCGCCATTGGCCGTATCCGGGGGGAGCGAGAGCACGGCCGCGGTGTAGGCGCCGATCGATTGAAAGACGATGAAGCTGAAGTTGACGATGCCGGAGAGGCCGAACTGCAGGTTGAGCGCGAGCAGGGCGATGATGTCAACGCCCGCGTAGATCAGGAGGTTGGCCGCGTAGTAGCTGTTCATCCGGCCGCCGCCAGGGCGCCACGTTTTGCCAGCAGACCCTGAGGTCGGAGCACCATGACGGCGACCAGGATGCCGAAGGCCACCACTTCCTTGTACTCGGGCGCCCAGGCCGCTGCGCTCAGCTCCGTGACGATGCCGATGATGACCGCGCCGATCATCGCCCCATAAGACTGCCCCGCCCCGCCAAGCACGGCTGCCGCCAGCGCAGTGATGAGGAAGCCGGCCCCGTTGGCGATCGCGAATGAGTCGGAGTTCATGGCTGCGATCACGCCGGCCAGGCCGCACAGAGCACCCGTGATGAGCCACACCGCGTCGACGACGCGCTGGGTCGGGATGCCGCAGTTGCGAGCCAGGGTCGGGTTGGCGGCGGTGGCTCGCATCGCCTTGCCCAGCCGCGTGTACCGGAGCAGTCCGTGGATGCCGAGCATGAGAACGACGGCCAGGCCGATGATCACGATCTGATTGGTCGTGAGCACGATTCCGCCCGCGCGCAAGAGGCCTCCGGTGGTGTCCTGGTACGAAACGCTGTAGTAGCCGACGATCGGGAGCAGCACGTTCGCCATCATCAGAGACACGGCAAGCGAGACGATGACCATACCGATGTGCGATGTGCCTTTGCGCAGGAAGGGCGCATACACGATGCGGTTCAAGAGAAACGAGAACACCGCGCCGAAAAGCGCGCCGCCCACCATGCCGATCCAGATGCTGATGCCGGCCTTGTTCAAGTAGTAGGCGACGTACGCGGAGGAGATCATCACCTCGCCATACGCGAGGTTGATCATGTTCGTGATCCCGAACTGCATGGTGAAACCGACCGCGGCGATGGCGATCACCGACATGCTCACCAGGCCGAAACCGAGCGCCGCTACATAAAGTTCCACGGAGCTCGGTCCCCCACGGTGCGACTTTGGTTTATCGGCTCTATCCGCCTGCCGCGATGAGCTTCGCCGTCTGATCTGGGGTCAGCTTGCCGGCGGTGACTTCGTTTCCGTCCTTGTCGTATGCGACCAGGATGTAGCCCGACTGAGAGTTGTTGTACTGGTCGAAGTTGTTCTCGCCGCCGGCGCCGACGAAGCGAATCGACTTGCCGGCCTTGAGAGCGGCGACTCCGTCCTTATATGTGTTGACCACTGTGGCGCCGTTGGTGCCGTTGGCGATTTCAATGATCTTGGGGTTGTACACCGTCCGGTCCGAGCTGTTGGTAGCAACCATCGCCAGCGCGGTCATGATGATGCCGTCGTAAAGGTGCAGGGTCGATCCCCTCTGCTTGTACTTCGGCGCGTCCGCAAACGTTGACGCGGCTGCATTCAGGTTGGTCAAGAACTCGGAGTACGCCGTTCCTGTGAACGTATATCCGAGGTCGACTCCCGCGTAGTACTTGAGAAGGTCGTCGATGCCGATGGCGTCGCGAACCTGCTGGAACCACGTGGGGTCGATGGTCGCCGAGGTGCCGATGAACGGGATCATCTTCCCGCCGTTCTGGGTCTTCACCTCTTTGAGATATGTCCCTGCGGAGCCGAGAGCCTCTGTGAGGATGACATCAGGGTTCGACTTCAGCATGGCGGCGACCTCGGTGCGGTACGAAGAAGCGCCCAGCTTGATCGGCTGGTTGATGGCGATTTTTCCGCCCAGCTTGGTGAATGCTTTCGTGGCCGGATCAACAAAGGCCTGGGAGCCGATGTCGTCACCGAACACAAGTGCCGCGTTCTTGTACGGGGCATGGTTGGGGCCATACAGAGCGCTGCCCACCATGGCAAATGCGTCGTACACGTCCGCGGGCACGAGCCGGTGGAAGTACTTGAGGTTCGTCTTGTTGAACTCCGACTGGCCTGTCATGCAGAACATAGGGATATGGGCGCGATCGATGATCGGCGCCACGGTCGCCGCCTCGTCCGATGTACAGCCGACCACAGCCATCAGGTTGGAGTTGCTGGCGATCATCTGATTGGCGGCCGGCACCGCGTCGGCCGGCTCACCACGGGTGTCGAACTGCTGGCACTTGATCTGGCGGCCGCCGACGCCTCCGTTGCTGTTGATCGACGGCGCGGCCGCAAGGCACGCCGCGTAGTAAGCCGGGCCCAAACCTGCATCCGCACCGGTGAACGGTGCGATCACGCCGACCAGGAGGTCGCCTGAGCCGAGTCCTCCGCCTGTGGGGGTGTTGCTGGCGCCACACGCGGCCAGAAGCAATAGCCCTGCGACTGGAATGGCCCGTATCGCGATCCACCGGCGACTAGCGGCTGTCTGGAACTTCATCAGCTCGTCCCTCCGCAGCGGACAGATTTTCTTACGCACCCGCGAAATCTGCGATTTCGCGGAGACCTGAACACCTCCACCCCCGCGAAATCTACGATTTCGCGAGGACCACATGTCCGGATTGTCGACATTATTGGGGATAATCTTCGCGATGGCAAGGACGGGGGTCGGCCGCAAGGGCTCGACTGGAGTGAGCGAGGATGGGCTCGAGGTGTACCGGCGGCTGCGCGAGGGAATCACCGCCGGGCGTTTCCAGCCCAACGAGCGCCTGGTCGAGGCCAATCTTTCCCGCATGCTCGGGGCCGGCCGCACAGCCGTCCGGGCCGCGCTGGTCCGGCTCGACCAGGAGGGCCTGGTGACGCGCGAGCACAACCGCGGCGCGCGAGTGCGCCTGGTATCGGAACAGGAAGCGCTACAGATCGAGGAGGTGCGGGCGGCCCTCGAGCGACTGCTCGCCCGCCAGGCTGCGGCGAAAGCGACGGCGACTGATATCCGCGAGCTGCGGCACGTCCTGGTCGACATGCGCAAGCGTTTCGCCAGTGGCGACGCCATCGGTTACTCGGAGCTGAACCCGAAGTTTCACCAGCTCATCTGGGCCGCAGCGCGCAACCCGACCGCGGGCCGGCTCGTCGGCACGCTGAAGTCGCAGAGCCTGCGCTACCAGTACCAGACCATGCTTCGGCCAGGCCGCACAGAGCGCTCGCTGCGCGAGCACGAGCTGATCTTCAGCGCGATCGTCGCGCACGACCCCGAGGCGGCCGACACCGCGATGCGCGCCCACCTCGAAGAAGTCCTGGAAACTCTGCGGTGGGCGATCGGCCACAAGAGCCGGCCGCCCCATTGGCTAGCGGATTGAGGTGGCCCCGAGGAGCTTGACCGAGGCATAGAGCGTCCGCAGATGCGGGACCGGGATGCCCAGGCGATCGCCGAGCTCCACGACCGATCCGGTCAGCGCGTCGATCTCCATCGGCCGACCGGATTCGAGGTCCTGCAGCATCGACGTCTTGTGGTCGCCGACGCGCGCCGCGCCCTTGATCCGCTGGTCGATGGAAATGGTGATCTCGACTCCCACGCGCCGCGCCACCTGGCCGACCTCCTCCATCGCCCCGCGCACGATTGCCGCCACGAGCGGGGATTGGGCGATCTCGCCAAGGGTCGCGCGGGTGAGCGCGCTGAGCGGGTTGAAGACGGCGTTGCCGAGCAGCTTGAGCCATAGCTCGGATCGGATCCTCGGCTGGACCGGCGCCTTGAGGCCCGCTCCCACGAGCAGGGCCGAGAGCTCGGTGCAGCGAGCGCTCTGGCTGCCGTCGAGCTCGCCCAGCGAGAACCGGTCTCCCTCGACATGTCGCACCACCCCAGGGCTGACGAGACTCGTCGCCGGGTACACGATGCATCCGATGACCCGGTAAGGATCGATGGCGCGCGCAACCACTCCGCCGGGATCGACCGTCTGGAGGTGGATGCCCTCGAGCTCGCCGCCGTGGTGCTGGAAGTACCACCAGGGGATCCCATTCTGCGCGCTGACCACGGCCGTCTTGGCGCCGAGGTTCGCGGCCACCCGCTCGGCCACGGGCGGCAGGCTGTGCGCTTTGAGCGTGACCAATACCGCGTCCGCTTCACGCATCGCGGCGAAGTCATCCGTCGCTTTGACCGGCACCGTCCATTCCCCACCGGACTCGATGACGCGAAGACCCGACTCCCTCATCGCCGCCAGGTGAGGTCCGCGCGCGATGAGGACGACATCGACATGGGCCCGCGCGAGTCGCGCCCCGAGAAATCCACCGATGGCGCCCGCGCCAAGAACCGCTACCTTCACGGCGCTAGCTGTTCGGCGACGAAGCGGCGCTGCACCTTTCCGGTCGGCGTGCGGGGAATCGATTCCACGATGTGGAGGCGCTTGGGCACCTTGAAATCCGCCAGGCGCTCACGCGAGTAAGCGAGCAATTCTTTCTCGGTCGCGGGCGCGACCAGGACGACCGCGGCCGCCACCTCTTCGCCCCAGGTCGGATGCGGCACGCCGAAAGCGACCGCCTCCTTGACCGCGGGGTGGCTCTCGAGCACCTCATCGATCTCGCGCGGCGCGATCTTCTCGCCGCCTCGGTTGATCAGCTCTTTGATGCGGCCGATGAGCCTCAGGTAGCCGGCCCGGTCGAGGGTGCCTACATCACCGGTGCGGAACCAACCCTTGACGAAGGCCGCAGCGTTTGCCTGCGGATTGTCCTCGTAGCCGCGCGTCACATTCGGACCGCGAATGACGACCTCGCCGCTCGTCCCGGTCGGCAGCGCGGCGCCCGCCTCATCAACTACGGCGATCTCGACCCCGGTGCCGGGGCCGACGGAGCCGGCGAATCGCGACGCCGGCGGCAATGGATTCGATGACATCTGATGACTCGCTTCAGTCATGCCGTATGCCTCAAGGACGGGCACGCCGTAGCGCTGCTCCATGAGCGCCATCAGCGCCGGCGAGAGCGCCGAGCTGCACGAGCGCACGAACCGGAGGCGTTCGGTTCCAGCCGGCCGATCGTCCTGCAGCCGGGCCAGGACCAGCTGGTGGGGTGTCGGCGAGGCGGTGAACCATGTTGGCTTCGCCGTCTGCATAAGCGGCCAGAAGCCGAGAGGACTGAAGTGGTCCGGCGCGATCACCGTGCCGCCCGACCCGAAGGTCGCCAGGGCGGACGCGACCAGCCCGTGAACGTGGAAGAGCGGCATGACGCAGAGCGACGCGTCGTCGGGGGTGAGCTCGTACGTGGCGATGATGTTCGCCACCGATGCCGTGAGGTTCTCGTGGAGGAGCGGCACTCGCTTGGGCCGGCTCGTGGTGCCGCTGGTGTGCAGCACCAGGCCGATGTCGCCGGCCGCCGATGGCTTGAGCGAGTCGCCCTGAATGCGCGGCGACGCCCCATTGACGTTCGCCCGACCCTCCGCATCGAGGCTCGCCTCGATCACGATTCCGCCGGCCGGCATCGCCCGCCGTGCCGCCTCGCCCTCACCCGGCGGCACGAGCAGAAACCGCGCGCCGACGTCTTCCAGGTAGAAGCGAAACTCTTCCTCTTTGTACGCGGGGTTGAGAGGGCACGCCGTCGCCACCGTCGACGCGGCGATGAAGAAAACGATGGCCGCGGCGCTGTTCGGAAGTACCATCGCGACCCGATCGCCCGCGCCGATGCCATAGGCGACGAGGGAGTGAGCGGCCTCGTCCGTCAGCTCCCGCAGGCGCGCGTAGCTGAATGAAAGGCGGCCGGGGACGACAAGCGCCTGATGTTCGGGTGCGCCCTGCGCCAGCAAAGCTGCGACGGTCGAAGGCGCCACCACTTTCAGTCTCGCACAGCGAAACTGTGCCCCGTGACCGTGGAGACTCTCAATCTCGAGACCGATGCGCTGCACCCGGGATTGCAGCGCAGCTGGTGGCTGCGCGAGGCGCTCGCCGCGAGGCAGGAAGCCTCGTGCCCGCCGCTGGCCAAGGACGTCACCGCCGACGTGGTCATCATCGGCGGCGGCTTCACCGGGTTGTGGACGGCGTACTTCCTAACCGAGTCCGCGCCCAGCCTTGGCGTCGTGGTGCTCGAGCAGGACATCTGCGGCGGCGGACCGAGTGGGCGCAACGGCGGTTTTGCCAGCGGGTGGTGGGACGAGCTCGACGGGCTCGTCGCGCTGTATGGACCCGAGGCGGCGGTCCGCGCGTGCCGGGCGATCTCGACGAGCATCCGATCCATCGGCGAGTTCTGCAGTGAGCACCACGTCGACGCGTGGTTCAAGCTGGCGGGTTACGTTTTCGCCGCCACCGCGCCTCGGCACCTCGAGGTCGGCGACGAGATGGTCCGACTCGCGCGCGAGGTTGGCGCTGCGGAGGAGCTGCGAGAGCTCACGGCTCAGGAGGTCCGCGCCAGATGCGACTCGCCGGCATTTCGGGGCGGAGCGTTCATGCGAGACGGTGCCTCTGTGCAGCCGGCGCTGCTGGCTCGAGGGCTGCGACGCGTGCTGCTGGAGCGCGGCGTGTCGATCTACGAAGGCACGAACGCGCTTCGCCTGAATCCTGGTCCGCCGGCCGCCGTCGCCACGACGCGAGGCAGCGTTCGCGCGGCGCACGCGGTCCTGGCCGTCAACGCATGGGCCACCGGATGGCCTCAGCTCCGCCGCCGTCTCGTGGCCTGGAGCAGCTACATCGTCCTGACGGCGCCCGCGCCCGACCGGCTCGAGGCCATCAACTGGATCGGCGGCGAGCTGGTCAGCGACCTGCGCACATCCGTCCGTTACTTCCGCACCACGCCGGACGGACGGATCGCGTTCGGTGGCGGCGGCGGGCGGGCCTCGACCACGATCAGCGACGCGTTCACCCGCGACATGCGCGCCGTGGTCGAGGCTGCCGAAGGGTTCCGGCTTTTGTTTCCAAGCTTCGCGGACGTGCCCATCGTCGACGCATGGGGTGGGCCCATCGATGTGTCACCGACGCACCTGCCTACGTTCGGAAGCGTGCAGCCCAACGTCCACTACGCCCTGGGCTACACCGGCAACGGGGTCGCGCCCTCCCACCTGGGGGGCCGAGTTCTCGCCGACATGATCACCGGCGCCGACACCGACGAGGTGCGGCTGCCCATGGTCAACGCCACGCCGCGACGCTTTCCGCCGCAGCCGTTTCGGTCGATCGGCGCGGCCGTGGTGCGGCGCGCGATCATCGCCAAGGACACGGCCGAGGAGAAGGGTCGGAGACCCAACCCTTTGGCCGAGGCGATCGCCCGCTTGCCTCGCAGGCTCGGTTACCTGCTCGGACCGTGATCCGCTTACTCGACCAGACCGAGCTCCCGTGCCTTGGCGGTTGCCTCCAGCTTTGAGTGCACGCCGAGCTTGCGGCCCAGGCCTCGAATGTGCGTGCGGACAGTGGTGTAGCTGATCCCGAGCTCGCGAGCGATGTCTCGACTCGAAACACCGGCGGCGACTCTGCGCAGCACATCGCGCTCGCGCGGGGTCAGGCTCTGGAGCTGGACCGACATCGTCTTCCGTTTGTTGAGAAGGGTGGCGATCGTCCGCGGGGTGATCAGGTTCTGGCCCTGCGCGACGAGCCGGATCGTCTCGATGACCTCGTCTGCCGCGCGCGACTTGTGGACGAAAGCGCTCGCGCCTGCCTCGATCGCGGCGACTTGAGCTGCCTCACTGTCGTCACGCGATAGGAAGATGAGCCTGGTCTCGGTGCGCAGCTCGCGGATGCGCACGCCGGCCTCGGCCCCCGTGCCGTCCGGCAACCGGAAGTCCAGGAGGACTATGTCGGGGGCGAGTTCGCGTGCCTGGGCTATAGCTTCCGCGACCGACCCGGCGGTGCCGATCACGACCATGTCGGGCTGACCGCTCAAGAGCGCTTCAAGACCGTCGCTGACGATCTGATGATTCTCGACAACCATCACGCGGATGGCCGCCACTTTGCCTGCCACCTAGCCGCGCACGTGTAGTCGGATCTGCGTACCCGATGGGTGTGAGCGGATCTGCACCAGGTCGCAGAGCTGGTTGGCAAGCCAGAGACCGCGGCCGCCGGCGGCGGTCGAAGACGGCTGCCTGCGATCAGCGAGCGGATCGTCGATGTGCCCCGCGTCATTGAAATCGCAGATCAGCTGCCCATCCTCCGGCCACACCTTCAGGACGCCGGCGCCGCCACCATGACGCACGCTGTTGGTCGCGATCTCGTGGGCCGCGACGACGAGGTCGTCTGCCCTGTGCGCGTCAAGGCCGGCCGATGCGGCGCTGGCCGCCACGATGCCGCGCACCACGGCGAGGTCACCAGATCCGAATCGAAGGACAGTGGCTTCGGAAGGCGGATCGGGAAGCGGCGTGGCAAATGGCATGCCCGACGCCCGGACGCCCCGAAAGACCTCACTCTTCCGCTGGGGTTCCCGCGATGCAGTCGCGGGAGGTCCCGCGGTGACGTGCGGATGGCTGTGTCGTGCCTCGTCGATGATCTCGGGATCGAGGCAAGTCGCGTCGTATGGGCACAGGAGCCATATCGGAGTTTCTGTGTCTATGGCGACGTTGAGCAGGCTTTCGTGCCGCTGGCACTCCACCAGCTCGGCGGCGCTCCGTCCGGCCCAGATCGGTTCGCCGATGCCTCGCAACGGTCTGCCGTCTTGAGTGGCGATGAAGTCTTGCCAGAACGGAATGATCCGCGCCGGGTTCGCACCTATAACCGCGATGTCGGCGAAGGCGACCACGCCCGCATCGGACCCCAGCTCACGGCGCAGCGCATCGATGTGCTTGGCGCTTGTAACGACCGCGACGGACTCGCCCGCTTCGAGCCCGCCGCGGATGAAGGGAACCGTGCGGTCGACAAAATCAGCCAGCCCCCGATAGAGGAGGGCTTCGTGCCGGAACTCGTCGTGTGCGGGGTTCGGTTCCGCGTTCACCCGGGCTCTTCTCCGCAGTTGCAGATCTCGAGCCCGGGCAGCTCCGCCCAGCCGACCAGAGTCATTACTTTTCGCAGCAGCGGCGCCATTCCATGAAGCACGATCCGCCGGCGCGAGTTGGCGCTCTCCGCGGCAGCGACGAGTGCCCTGATTCCGCTGACGTCCCAAAACTCCACGCGGCTCAGTTCCAGGTGCAGGTCGCCCTTCCCTTCGAGCTGGGACTTGAGCGCATCCGCCACAGCATCGGCGTTGTTCACGTCGATGACCCCGGCAAAGCTCAAGCCATTGGTTGGTATGGTGTGCCGGATCACCAACTGCTTGTCCGCATACATCTGCTCGCCTTCCATCCAGCCGGCCATCGGCTGCTCGCCGGCAGCCCGTGCTCTGAGGAGACTCATCTCCTTCTCACCCCCTGGGCCGTCGCCGTTCACGACGCCGGCCGACTTCCTCTCGCAAGGCCGCCTCCCATACGGATTCCATACGGGCACCGGTCAGCGTATAACACTACGCAGAAGCGATGCAATACCTCGCGAACAGGAGGTTTTGCATAATTTTCGTCTAATGGCGTGTCATAGTTGTGGAAGGTGCGAAGGCACCTCCCGGCTATGAGTCAGCAGGATCAGGAAGCTCTGTACAGCATCGGGGCTGTCGCTCGAATGCTCGACGTTCCCACGACCACCCTCCGCGCATGGGAGGAACGCTACGGAGTGATCACCCCAGAGCGCAGTCACGGCGCGCAGCGCCTCTACTCGCGCGACCAGATCGAGCACCTTCGGTTCATCAAGGCCCAGATCGAAGGCGGCGCCAGCGCCGCCGACGCCCATCGGCTCCTCGGCCAGGCGATCCGCGGTGGCCGCGTGCCGGCTTCGCACCAGCCGCCGCGCGATCGGCGGCCGCTGATCATGATCGCCGAGCGCGACCCGTACGCCGCAGATCTGGCCGAGTACTTCCTTCGGACTGAGGGTTACGACGTGTGCATCGCCCTCGACGCGCGCCAGGCGACCCTGCTCTTCCAGGAGAGATTGCCTGAACTGGTCGTGCTCGACCTTCTGATTTCCGGGGGCGCGGGTTTCAGGCTGTGCGGCGAGTTTGCATCTAAAGCCGGCGTGGTGGTCGTGGCCGTGGCGTCGATCGACGCTGCCCACGAGGCGCTGCGCGCGGGCGCGGCGGCGTTCCTGCACAAGCCGCTGGAGCCGCTTGTGCTTGTATCGACAATCCGCGACCTGCTCGGCACGAGCGCCCTCTCGAGCGAAGTGCAGCGAACAGAAACCCGCACGTGATCGAACGGCTTTCCAGCGGGCAACCCCGTCTCGACAGCATCCTGAACGGCGGTCTTTTGCGCAATGCCATCAATCTCCTGATCGGCGTACCGGGCTCCGGCAAGACGATCCTGAGCCAGCAGTACGTCTTTCATAACGCCACGACCGAGCGCCCCGCGCTCTACATGTCGACTGTGACCGAACCGCTCGACAAGATACTTCGGTATGGGGAGGCGCTCGAGTTCTTCGACGCGACTGCCGTCAGCGACCGCCGCGTCGTGTACGAGGACCTTGGCATTCTGCTCGGTGACGATGGCCTCGACAAGGTGCTCACGGCCATCGATGGGTTCCTCAAGGAGCTCCAGCCCGGGATCGTCGTGATCGACAGTTTCAAGGCGTTTCACGCCTTCGCCAAGAGCGAGAGCGACTTCCGGCTGTTCCTGTACGGACTCTCGCGCCGGCTGACGGCCGGCGCCGTCACGTCGATCTGGAACGCGCCCTACACGAGGGACCAAGCGCAAGACGCGGCCGAGTTTGCGGTGGCCGACTGCGTGATAACGCTGGAGAACAGGAAAACGTCGGAGCGCGAGCTCCGCGTGCTCGAGGTCCTGAAGCTGCGTGGCAGCGGATTTCTGGGCGGTGAGCATGCATACCGCATCACTCCGGCCGGGCTCAACGTTTTCCCGCGCCTGGCCGACGCTTTGGACGGCTCTCCATATGAGCTGAGCACGGAACGTATGTCGACGGGCCTCCCTGCGCTCGATGAGATGCTGGGCGAGGGGTATTGGGCCGGCTCGTCCACACTGGTCGCGGGGCCTTCCGGCATCGGCAAGACGCTGATGGGGCTTCACTTCATCTTTGCCGGGGCACGCGCGGGGCAGCCGGGCGTCCTGGCCACGTTCCAGGAGAACAAGACCCAGCTGGGAAGGATCGTTCGCAGCTTCGGCTGGTCCCTCGACGAGAAAGGTGTCCACATCATGAGTCGGACCCTGGTCGACATGTACATTGACGAGTGGGTCTACGAGCTGCTCGAACTGGTCGAAGCAACCGGGGCCAAGCGCATCGTCATCGACAGCTTGCCCGACGTCATGACGACCGCGGCCGACCCGGTGCGCTTTCGCGAGTGGATGTTTTCGCTCGTCCAGCGCTCCAATCGGCGCGGCATCAGCCTGATGATGGTCGTCGAGGTGCCGGAGCTGTTCGAGCTGCGGCGCGTGTCCGAGCACGGCCTTTCGCACCTCGCGGACAACGTCATCCTGCTGCAGTACCGCCATGAAGGCGCCCGGCTCGCTCGTACCATGACCGTCCTGAAGACGCGCGCGATGCACCACGAGCCCGTGGTGCGGGGTTTCGAGATCACCGAGAACGGATTCGAGCTGGGAGATCAGGTAGCCGAACGCTGACTTAGGGTTAGCGTGCACCAATGGCACCCACGGCCCGCGAACTTCTCGCCGAAGCGGCCGCCAGCGGCGAGGACCTCGAGACAGTTGCGCGCGGGCTGCTCGCCAGGCTGGCCCAGCTGACCGGCCTGAGCTCGACCTACCTGGCTGAGACGCGGCTCCGGGAAGACGAGCAGCGGATCCTCTTCTCGTACAACTCCAGCCAGATCTTTCACATCCCCGAGGGCGTGACGCTGCCGTGGTCTGAAGCCGTGTGCCGCTTCGTGGTCGAGGGCGCGCCCAACTATTCGAAGAACGTGCCGAAGGCCTTTCCAAAGAGCAGCGTGGCTCGCCTGTTGGAGATCCGCACATTCGTGTCCTACCCGGTGTTCGCGGCTGACGGCAAGTTCTTCGGCACGCTCTGCGGAGCCAGCAAGGGGGAGGTCGACATCGAGGACCAGATCCTGGACTTGATGCGCGAATGCGCGCGGCTCCTCGGTCAGCGCGTCAAACGCAGCGCTCCGGGGTGAGCCAGGCACACGGTGACGTCGCCATCATCGGCATGGGAGCGATGGGTTCCCTGTCCGCGTGGCGGCTCGCCGCCCGCGGCGCGCGCGTGATCGCTTTCGAGCGCTTCCGTCCGGGTCACGATCGCGGCTCGTCGCATGGCGACACCCGCATCTTCCGTACCGCCTATTTCGAAAGCCCCGAATACGTGCCGCTCCTGCAGCGCGCAGGCCAGCTCTGGCGCGAGCTCGAGACTGAGACAGGCACGGAGCTGCTGACCATGACCGGCGGTCTCGCGATAGGTGACCCGGAAAGTGAGCTCGTGACCGGGGTGCTGGCCAGCGCTGTGCAGCACGACCTTCCTCATCGGGTGCTCAGCGCCGCGCAGATGGAATCGCTGTATGCGCAGCACCGGCTCGAGGCCGGCGAGGTCGCGGTGCGCGAAGACGAGGCGGGCTTCCTGCGGCCCGAGCGCGCGGTCGCCGCTGCCGCCGCGAGGGCGGAGGCACTCGGCGCGCGCGTGATGGTCGAGACCGAGGTGAGGTCCATCGAAGCATCCAGCACCGGAGTGGTGGTCGAATCCTCGCGCGGCCGTTTTGCGGCCGAACGCGCGCTGGTTGCCGCCGGCCCCTGGACGGCAAAGCTCCTGCATTGGCTGGGCCTGCCGCTGAAGGTCGAGCGCCAGGTGCAGGCGTGGCTCGCGGTCGACGATCCCACGGCCTTCTCGCCGACACGATTTCCAATCTTCATCAGGGAGATCGAGGGCGGCCGCTTTCGTTATGGCTTCCCCACCACCGACGGCCGCAGCATCAAGCTCGCGGTGCACCACGAGGGAACAGAATCCGACCCCGACACCATCGACCGCGAGGTTGCGGATCGAGATCTTGAGCCACTCAGGGCGTTCGCGCGCGAGATGCTCCGCGATGTCTCCGATCGCGTCGCCGACGCCTGCGCGTGCATGTACACCAACACGCCCGACGAGAGGTTCATCGCAATCTCGCCGGCCGAGATGCCGGCGGTCACCGTGCTGAGCGCATGCTCGGGGCACGGGTTCAAATTTGCGTCAGTGATCGGCGAGCTGATGGCCGATGCGATCCTCGACGAGCGAGCTCTGCCCGCCATCATCCGCACGTCCTAATCTCTTGAGATGATCCGCCTCGCCTCAAAACTGGCGGCGGCCGTTGCAATTGCGATTGGCTCGTCGTGGTCGCCTACCGCGGCGCTATCCCCCGACGTCTCGCCACTGGCGAGCGCAACGAGCATCGTGCAGGTTGCCCAGCCGGCGGCCTACTTCCAGCTTCCACTGCCCTCGTGGGAGCCGCACTGTCTGGGATTCGGCAGCGAGTGGCGCTACTGCAACGGCACGGTGCTGCGGCGGTGCAGCACGACGGGCGCGGTATGGCTGCACACGGGCGTGGACATCACGTCAGGCATCCAGCCAGTGATGGCCGCCGCGAACGGGGTGATCATCGGCTACATCGTCGACCCTACGTTCCGGGGCGGGATGCTCATCCGTCATGAGACTCCGAGTGGAATCGTGATCACGCAGTACTGGCACGTCTGGCCCAGGCCGGGATTCAAGGTAGGCACCGTAGTCACGAAGGGCGAGGTCTTCGCCGACATCGCCGACATGGGCGCCCGCACGCATTTCCATTTCGCGGTGTTCAACGGCGATTACGAGGCCAATGCATGGCGAGGCGCGCTGCCTCCGTCGCGATGCGATGGATTCCCCTCGTTCCCATACAGGTTCGTCAACGCCACCACGTACGTCCAGGCTCACTTGCAGCCCGCGACACGCGAGCGAGCGCACCACTGTCGCATGGGCGCACAGCTATAGCACGCTCTATCAGTCCCTCGCTCGTGCTCGCCGGCATCGCGACGACCATCGCGGTCAGCTTCAACACGCTGCTGCCCGTCGTCCCGGTTCTGATGGAACGTGGCGGGCCGCACGGCGCCGCCGGCGCGGCCACCGCCGCTCTGTTCGTGGGCGCCGTCGGCGGAGAGCTGATCACCCCGTGGCTGATGTCAAGGTGGTCGTCGGCGCGCCTGCTGGTCGCCGGCCAGCTCATGACAGCCGTGCCCAGCCTGGTCTACGCATTGCCTCACCCCGATCCGCGGCTGATGCTCGTCGCAGCCGCCCTGCGCGGCCTCGGCATGGGGGTGGCGATCGTCGTTTCGGTCGCGCTGGTGGGCGAGCTCACTACGCCCGAACGCCGGGGCCGCTCGATTGGCTATTACGGATTGGCGCTTAGCGCGCCCGGCATCATCCTGCCTTCGATTGCGGTGACGTTGCTCGAGGCCGGCCGTGTCGACGTCGACGCCCTGGTCGCATTTGTGAGCGGGGTCGTCGGCACCGTGCTCGTCCTCAAGCTGCCGCGCCGCGCCCAACCTGTGGTTCAGGCCTCGTACAACCTGCTCGAGGCATTCCGCCAGCCCGGCCTGCTGATGCTCTATCTCGGCTTCGTCCTCGTCAGCTGCAGCTTCGGCGCGGTGATCACCTTTGCGCCCATCGCACTGCCAACCGCCGGCATCGGATCGGCGGCAGCTTTCCTGCTCGTGGCCGGCGCCGCGCGGGCGGTCAGCCGCTGGCTTGCGGGCGTCCTTGGCGACCGGCGGCCGGGGCGGCTCGTCCTCCTGGGCAGCGTCGGCGTCACCTTCATCGGGCTGGTCGCCCTCGCCACCCGGGCCAACCCGCTGGTCATCGTCCTGGCGGCGCTCGCGTTTGGGGCCGGCTACGGGGCGGTTCAGACCGGCGTCTACCTGGCCATGACGGTGCGAGGCTCGAGCGCACACCTGAACACGACAAGCGCGCTCTGGAACAGCGGTATCGATCTAGGCGCATCCCTGGGCGGGACCCTCCTCGGGCTCGGGGCGGCGCGCTACGGATACGGCGCCGCGATCTGGGCGATCCCGGTCATCGTGCTGATCGCGTTGCCGCTGATCCTGGCGCCGGCCGAGAAGCGAGCCGGCACTGAGCCATCGCCAGACGACCGGCTGCCAGAACCGGCGGGTGCGATCGGCCCGTAATCCCAGATCGCTCTTATCAGGCCATACAACGTTAACCCCCGCAATTCGGGTTGCCCGCCTGGCACCGCCGAGATCGTGGGGTATGCTGCCGATGGCGTACTCAGCACCTCGTCAACCAGTCGCTTTTCGAATCGGAATTCAAGCCCTTGAACCAGAACACCGGCGCGCCATCGATCCCGGGTTTCGACGACCTCCCCGGAGCCTTGATCGCCTACGACGGCCAGGGCCGAGTCACGAGAGCCAACCGCGCTGCGCTCCAGATCCTCGGCTTCGCCTCCGCAGGCGAGATCGCCGGCTCGAAGGCAGCGGATGCGGGCTGGTTCCGCACGGACGCAGCGGGATGGCCGGACGCGGAGAACCTCCACCCCGCGCTCGCCGCCATTCGCAGCCGGCAGCCGGAGCGTGGAATCGTGGCCCGCTGCACGCGGCCGGATGGATCTGACGTCTGGGTCCAGGCGGACGCCGTCCCGCTCGAGGCGGCAAGCGGTTCGGTCGGCGGCGTGCTGCTGACGTTGACCGACGTCACCTCAATCCTCACCGACATGCGCCTCCCGCGCCCGCGCTACGGCGACGATGCCCTGGCGGAGGTGACCAACCAGCTCGCGGGGGCGCGGCTCGATCCGGACGCAATCCTCTCGACGGTGACCAGCACGCTGAGCAGACTCCGCGCGGGCACCTGGATCGCGGTCTTGATGCAAAAGGATCCAGAGCACCTCAAGGTCGTGGCTGCGAACGAGGCGGACCCGCTCATCGCGCGATACGTCGAGGACATGCACCTGTCGGAAAAGGCGCCGATGCTCGCGATGTCACACCGTGTCATCGAGTCGGGCGAAGCTGTGCTGATTCCCAGCGTCCCCTACGAGGAGTTTCTCGGCATGGAGGGCGCCGATCTTCGCGAGTACGTCGAAAAGGTCCGGCCTCCACGGACGAGCCCGATCCACTTTCTCGGTGTGCTCGTCGTGCCAATGCGAGCGCGAGGCGCGACGGTAGGAACGCTCGGTCTCTTCGAACGACCCTCGTCGAACCCTCTGAGCGACCATGACGTCAGGTGGCTGCAGGCGATCGCGGATCGAACCGGCCTGGCCGCCGACGACGCCCAGCTCTACGTCGATGCCATCAGCAGGCTCGAACGGCTCAGCGCCCTGCGCAATGTTGGTCTCGCGATCACCGGCAGTCCCGACCTGCGCTTGACGCTGCGCGTGATCCTCGACCAGGTCACGAACGGCCTCGGTGTCGACGCAGCCGACGTGCTCCTGCTGGACCCAAAGGATGGCAACCTGGCCATGGCGGCGAGCACAGGTTTCCAGTCGACAGCGATCCCCGACTACCGCCTGCCTGTCGACGAGACGCTGCCGGGCCGCGCGATGGTCGGGCGGCGCATCGAGACCGTGACCGCGCTGGGTGCCTTCAGCCAGTTTCGCCGGCGCTCACTGTTCGCACGCGAGGGCTTCAAGTCATACGGGGCGGTCCCGTTGATCGCGCGCGCAAAGCTGGCCGGCGTGCTCGAAGTCTTCCACCGCGGCCAGCTCCTGCCGGACCAGGAATGGCTGGAGTTTCTGGAAGCGCTGGGCAGCGAGGCTGCCATCGCCATCGACAACGCCGGCATGTTCGACCAGCTTCAGAAGGCAGGGGCGACACCAGTGGCGAGGCCGAAAACTCCGGCTCCAGACCTGACCAAGCTGGAAAAGGAGATCCTGGCCCTCGTGGTCGAAGGGCACTCCAACCGGGTCATCGCGGAAAGGGTCCACTTGAGCCAGAACACTGTGAAGTTCCACGTGGCCCAACTCCTCCAGAAGGTGGACGCCGAAAACCGGACCGAACTGGCTTACAAGGCGACCCGCGAGGGCTGGCTTTAACCGGACGTCGAATTCAGGGCGAATTCGGGCAATAAGTGATTGCTATATCCAATCGGGTACGTAAATTCACCCGATCGGGCTGTTAATTCACCCGGCGGGATATGGGCGTCTCGCCGGGCGCGGCCTACTCTCGAGGCGTCGCGCACTGGGAGTGGGCGCGACGACAATGGCTGGCCGCCCCACAACCCACATTGCGTCGCGCCGGCCCCTGCTGCGGGAGGGAGGAGCGCCGGCGGCAGCCGTGGAGCACAGGCCCCCGGCGAAGCCGGCACGCGCAAAGGAGCAGCCTTGAGCCTGCCGGAGGGATTCTCCCTCGGCCCTTATCGGATCGTCACGCTCATCGGTCGCGGCGGGATGGCGAGCGTTTATAAGGGCCATCACCGCGCGCTCGACCGGGACGTGGCGATCAAGGTCCTTCCGGAGTTCTTCGCCGAGGATGAGACGTACCAGGAGCGGTTCCACCAGGAGGCCAGGTCAGTCGCCCGCCTGAACCACCCGAACATCCTCACGGTGTTCGACTTCGGCCAGGAGATGGGCGTGACCTACCTGGTCCTCGAGCTGGTCCAGGGAGGCACCCTGGCGGAGCGACTCGGGCGGCCGATGGAGCTGGAAGACGTGATCCGGATTCTCCGGCCGATCGCGAGCGCACTCGACTACGCCCACTCTCAAGGCGTACTTCATCGCGATCTCAAGCCTTCCAACATCCTCATCCACCGCGATGGAACGCCGGTCCTGGCCGACTTCGGCCTGGCCAAGATGATCGATTCAGCACGGCGCCTGACCGCAAGCGGATTGGTCCTGGGGACGCCCGAGTACATGTCACCCGAGCAGAGCACGGGCGAGACGATCGGCCCACCTTCCGACCGCTACTCGCTGGCTGTCGTCGCCTACGAGATGCTCACAGGCCGAGTGCCGTTCGAGGCTGACACGCCGATCGGCGTCTTGCTGTCCCACGTCAACAAAGACGTGCCGCCGACCCACGAGTTGGTCGGCGAGCTCTCGGGTCATGTCGAGGACACGCTGCGCAAAGGGCTGGCCAAGGCGCCGCGAGATCGCTTCGACAGCGCCACCCAGTTCATCGCGGCCCTTACCCCGGCTGCCTGGGTTCGCAAGGACGTTTCCGACTCCATCGTGCTGGCGCGCCCCCAGCAGAGGGCAAACACTCGCAGCCGGCCCATTCCCATGGTGCTGGTGGTCGACGACAGCGCCGCCAATCGCGAGCTCATCGAAGCCTGCCTCGCCGACGTCCAGTGCCAGGTCCGCCTCGCCCCGGACGGCCCCAGCGCCCTCGCGGCGATCGAGGTTTCCCCGCCGGACCTCATCCTGCTCGACGTCCAGATGCCCGGAATGGACGGCTATACCGCTTGCCGGCGGATCAAAGCCAATCCCTCGATGCGGCTCGTGCCGGTCGTGATGATCACCGCGCTCAATCGTTCCGAGGATCGCATCCAGGCGCTGGAAGCCGGCGCCGACGATTTCATGTCGAAGCCGGTCGAACGCCTCGAGCTCGTCGCCCGGGTTCGTTCAGCGCTGCGGTTGAAGTCTGTGTATGACCGGCTCGACAGCGCCGAGCAGGTCATCTTCAGCCTCGCCGCGGCGGTGGAGGCCAAGGACACCTACACCGAGCGTCACACCAGTCGCGTCGCCGAGTCGGCGCGGCACCTGGGTTCGCGCATGGGCCTACCGGACGATGACCTCGATGCCCTCTATCGCGGCGGGATGATCCATGACATCGGCAAGATCGGAGTTCCGGACGCCGTCCTGCTGAAGCCCGGCCCCCTCAATTCGAGCGAGATGATGCTCATGCGGGCTCACCCGGAGATTGGCGAGAGCATCCTCCGCCCGCTGCGCACGGGCTCCGACCTGCTGCCGATCGTCCGCCACCACCACGAAGCCTTCGACGGCCACGGCTACCCCGACGGCTTGCGAGGTACAGCGATCCCGCTGCTGGCGCGGATTGTGTCCGTCTGCGACGCGTTCGACGCGCTGACCAGCGACCGCCCTTACCGGTCGCGGCTCGGAGAGCGCGAAGCAATCTCCATCCTCACCGGCGGCGCGGGCAGGCAGTGGGACCCGGAGCTGGTCAACCTGTTCACGTCCGAGATCCCTGCCCTCCACCGGCTCGGGGCCGCGTGAAGCAGGACTCATGAAGAGCGCGATCGCGGTCATGGCGAACGTCGACGCCGTCGCGTTCGTCCTTCTTGGTGTCGCGGTTGGAATCGGCTGGGCGAGGCGCCGAGACCGCTCCCTCGGTTTCCTCGCCCTGGCCATCGTTCTCCTCTCGTCCGTTTCGCTGCTCGGCCGCATCCCCGCGCTGCTCAACTACACGCCGCCCCTGCTGTCGGAGATCAGCCTGGTCGCGTTCCTCGGCTGCGGATACGCGCTGCTTCGCTACCGCGCTTCGTTGATTCCCATCCCCCCACCCTGGCACGCCGTCGCGGTCGTATCCGTGGCGGCTGCCGGTGGGGGATACCTCGCCGCCCACTACCTGGCGCAGGCGAAAGCCATACCGCTCGGAGTCCAGACTGCCGCCGCGTTTGCCCTGATCATCGTCTGGTCCGCGCTCGTGGTCGAACCGATCATCCGGTTCTGGGTGGTGGCCCGCACGCTGCCTGCCGTCCAGGCCTGGCGGCTGAGGTCGCTCAGCCTCGGCTTTGCGGGCATCGTCAGCATCCTTCTCTTCGCTGTCGCCGCGGCCGGCGCCGGTGTGTCGACCGGCAACCCGACGGTGCAGCTCGCCATCCAGGTCGTCGTGCTGGCGATCGTGCCCCTTCTTTACGTCAGTTTCGCCCCGCCGTCCTGGCTGCGCCGCGAATGGCGCTCGTCAGAGGAGGAGGGTCTGCGCGCGTTCATGCAGGACCTCCTTTTGCTGCATGAGGACCGGAACACGCTCGCGACCCGCGCCCTCGAGTGGGCCATGCGGCTCGCCGGAGGCGCATCGGCCGTGGCCTTCGAGACCGATGGAGGCGTGCTGGCCGCCCGAGGTCTCGACGCGAATCAGATCGCGCAGATCCAGCGCGAGATCGTTCCGCTGCGCCAGGGCGTGAACCACATCGACCTGGGCGGGGCCGAGACGTCCCTCCTCCTGCTGCAGATCGGCGGCCTGAGCGCCGAAGGCCGCCTGGCCGTGCTGGCCGGCCCGTTCACTCCGGGCTTCGGCACGGACGAGATCAGCCGCGTCCAGCAGTTCATCACCGCTGTCGCCGCCGCCCTCGACCGGGCACGGCTGCTGGAAAGATTGAAGGAGGCCAATGCGCAGCTCGTCGAGGCGAACAAGCACAAAAGCGTGTTCCTGGCGAGCATGAGCCACGAGCTGAGGACGCCCCTCAACGCAATCCTCGGCTTCTCCGAGCTGCTGATCGACGCGCCTGACGGGCAGCACTCCTCGACGACGCGCTTGAGATTCCTGCAGCAGATCCACACGAGCGGCAAGCACCTGCTCGGGCTCATCAACGACATCCTCGATCTGTCCAAGATCGAGGCCGGGCAGATGGAGCTGCGGATCCAGCCGCTGTCGGTCTCCGAAATGATCGACCAGGTGCGCAGCACCGTCGAGTCATTGACAACGCAAAAGCAGATCCACCTCGAAGCCGACAGCACAGGCATCGGCGACATCGAGGCCGACGCGGGCAAGTTCAAGCAGATGCTGCTCAACCTTGTCTCCAATGCGATCAAGTTCACCCCCACCGGCGGCAAGGTGCGCATCTACGGCAGACGTCTCGCGGACGCCGTTGAGGTCTCGGTCGCCGACACGGGCATAGGCAT
>VBHX01000173.1 GCA_005879945.1 Chloroflexota bacterium
GCACCGAGGTCATCCTCGAGCTGCGGCGGCAGGGCCTCACCGGTCCGGTCGTGATGCTCACCGCCCGCTCCGCAAAGATGGATGAGGTGGTCGGCCTCGAGGTCGGCGCCGACGACTACATCACCAAGCCGTTCGACTCGAGAATCCTCGCCGCTCGCATCAACGCCCACCTGAGGCGCGCGGCGCTCGCTGAGGCAGGGGGAGGCCGCGAGGGGCTGCTCACGGTCGGCGCGCTGCAGATCGACAATGCCGCCCGCCGCCTGAAGCTGGGCGAGGACGAGATCCCACTGACCATGACCGAGTTCAATCTCCTCGCGGTTCTGGCCGCGAATCCGGAGCGGGTTCTGACGCGGGCGCAGCTCAGAGACAAGGTATGGGGCTACCCCCACGACCTCGACGACCACTCGGTCGACCCTCACGTTCAGCGGCTTCGACGCAAGCTCTCCGAGTACACGAATACCGGCGTGAACCTCGAGGCGGTCCCCGGCCTGGGTTACCGTCTGTCGGTCAGGCCCGTTTCTGATTAGGTGGATCGAAGAAGCGACCCCCGGCCGATCGGCATCTTCGATTCCGGGGTCGGCGGCCTCACAGTCGTGCGGGCGATCCGCGAGCGGCTCCCAATGGAGCCGACCATCTACGTCGCCGACCTCCTGCATTTCCCCTACGGCCCACGCTTTCAGGACGAAGTGCGCGGGTTCGCGATCGACATCATTCGCTACCTCGAGAGTCGCGACGTGAAGCTGGTCGTCATCGCCTGCAATACCGCCACCGCCGCCGCACTCAACTACGCGCGCGAAAGGTTCGAGGTGCCCATCGTCGGTGTGATCAGCCCCGGCGCTCAGGCCGCGGTCGAGACGACGAAGAACAACCGCGTCGGCGTCATCTCGACCGAGGGCACCATGCGCAGCCAGGAGTATCTGCACGCCATCAAGGAGATCGACCCCATGGTCGGCGTGTATCAGAAGGCGTGCCCGGAGCTGGTCGACATCGTCGAGGCCGGCGAAGCCGACTCACCGCGCGCCGAGGAGGTGCTGCGGCGAGACCTCGAGGACATCGTCCGCTTGGGCGCCGACACTCTGGTGCTCGGCTGCACCCACTATCCATTGTTGAAGCCCGCGATCGGCCGCGTGTATCCGGGGCAGTTCCAGCTCGTCGACTCCGCCACGACCACCGCGGACAAGGTCGAACGCCACCTCGATCACTCACGCCTCCGCGCGACCGGCGAGTCGCCGCGCCACGAGATACTGGTGACCGCGGTGCCCCAGCACTTCGAGGGGATAGCCGCCAACCTCTTCGGTGACCGCGTCAGGGCGCAGGAGGTACAGATCTGGCAGAAGCAGGCAACGTAGTCGAGCAGGCCGCGCTCTTCGGTCACGTCACTGGGGATCTCCTCACCGTCGAGTCCACGCTGCGGCGCCTGATCGCGGCCGACCCCCAGGTCGTGTCAACGCCGATGGCGGACCTGTTCGCCGCCGGCGGCAAACGGATCAGGCCGGCACTCGTCCTTCTCTCCGCGAGGATCGGCACCTATGACCTTGACCGGCTGATGCCCGCCGCGGTGGCGGTCGAGCTGACGCACGCCGCCACGCTGGTGCACGACGACGTCATCGACCGCGCCACGACCAGGCGCGGTCGCCCCACCGTGGCCGCGAGCCTTGGTGACGAGCCTGCCATCGTTGTCGGCGACTACTACTTCGCCAAGGCGTACGAGCAGGCCGCCGACACGCAAACACCTGAAGTCGTGACCATCCTCGCCGAGGCGGTGATGAAGATCTGCGCCGGCGAGGTGCGCCAGCAGGCCATCCGGCATCACTACGACACAACCCTCGATGAGTACATGCCGCGCATCGAGGCCAAGACGGCGACTCTGCTCTCCGCCTGCTGCGACATCGGCGCGCTGCTGGGTGGACTGGACGAAGGCGTTCGCTCGCATCTCCGCGACTACGGGCGTCTTCTCGGTCTCGCGTTTCAGATCGCCGACGACGTGCTCGACTACACAGGCATCGAGGACGAGGTCGGCAAACCAATCGGCCACGATGTCGCCGAAGGATTCGCAACGCTGCCGCTCATGCTGGCGATGGAGGAGGCCGCGATCGCGAGCAAGCTGGCGCCGCTGCTGCGCTCGGGACAGGAGCTCTTCGCGGCGCAAGCGGACCAGGTCGTCGAGCTCGTGCGCGCGAGCCAGGGGCCGCAGCGCGCCATCGAGCGCGCTCAATCGCTGGCGTCAGACGCGCGCCGCGAACTCGAGTCAATTGATGCTGGCGAGGTCGCAAAAACGTTGTCGTCGTTGACCAACTACGTGGTATCTCGAAAGCTCTAACCTAGCCTTCGTGGGTCCGGGCAGCAGGGTCAGGCTGGTGGGTGTCGGACCCGGACACCCAGGGCTGGCGACGGTGCAGGCAGTCGAGGCGATCAAAGAAGCCGACATCGTTCGCTACAGCAATGGCTGCGGCGCCGGGCTTCTTCATCACGCATCGCCCGGCGCTGACATTGGTCCTCTGGGTGAGGCCGACGAGATCGTGCGCCTCGCGCGCAACGGCCGCAAGGTCACCGTCCTCTTTCCCGGCAACCCATACGCATTCTCCGACGGCAGCGAGATGGCCGACCGCCTACAGCGCGCAGGCGTCGATTTCGAAGCGGTACCGGGGCTCATCCTCGAGCTCGCGGCCCCAGTCATGAGCGGCATACCTCTAACCATCGAGGGCCGCTCGGCGTCGATCGGTTTCGGGTTGGTGAAGGGCGCGGACACGGTGGTGCTGCGGCTCGCGTCGGGTTGGTGGGAATCGGGAATCTCCGCGCTTCTCGCCGACGGCAGGAGTCCGAAAACACCGGCCGCTCTCATCCTCAACCCCGGCCAGCCCGGCCAGCATCGCGTCAGCGCGCCGCTGGGTGAGCTCGCGCGCAAAGCGGCGACGTACGGCCTTCGGGGCGATGCGCTTCTAGTTCTCGGGCCTGGGGTGGAGATGTCCGAGGAGCTCGACACCCTTGCCAAGCGCCCGCTGCATGGCCGTCGCATCTTGATCACGCGCGCGCGCCATCAGGTCGAGCAATTCCGACGCGCACTCGTCGATATGGGCGCCGCGGTGGTGGAGATCCCGACCCTCGAGGTCCGGCCTATGCCCACGGACGAACGAGTCCGCAACGCGATCGGCAACCTGAACCGCACGGCCCTGGTCATCTTCGCCTCGGCCAATGCCGTCTCGATCTTCCACAAGATGCTGCTCGAGACCGGCGCCGACTCGCGCGCACTGCACGGGTCCAAGCTCTGCGCGATCGGCCAGGAGACCGCCGAGATGCTCGAGAACCACGGGCTGCGGCCCGATCTCGTGACCTCGGAGTACACGGCCGAAGGACTCGCGAAGGCATTGGAAGGTTGGGAGATGGAGGGCATGCGCGTGCTGGTGCCCCGTGCAGAGGTCGCGCGCGACGCTCTACCATCCCTGCTCGCGATGCGAGGAGCCGAGGTCGAGATCCTTCCCGTTTATCAGGCAGTCCTGCCTGTTGATGCAGGGCCGGCGTTGATGCGTCTGTTCAGCGCCGAAGGCGCGGACGTGATCACGTTCACGAGCTCGTCCACCGTCGCCAATTTCGTGCGCGCGTTTCCTGACGACCGGCTGCCCGCCGTGCTTGGGGATGCCGAGGTCGCATGCATGGGACCGGTGACCGCGGACACGGCGCGGAAGCTGGGGTTGCGGGTCGACATCGTCGCGCGAGAGTACACGACGCACGGCCTTGTGCAGGCGATCGTCGAAGCGGCCGCGAGACGATGAGCAAGTCGAAGCGCCGCGTCGAGGTCGTGCCCAGCCCGGAGGCTGAGGCGGTCGAGCTTCCCGAGGCCTGGAAGCGGCGACCCTGGGTGCCTTACCTGATCATGGCGATCGTCATCGCCGCCGTGCTCGGCTCGGGGCTCGCACTGCAGCAGGCGGTTACGCAGCCCAGGTCAAACGTGCTGGCTAACTGCAGGCCGTCGACCGCGGTCGGAATCCACGCGTACATCGCGCCTCAGACGATCTGCATCCTTCCAAACCACAAATACCGGGCCACCCTGAACACCACCCAGGGCCAGGTCGTGATCGAGCTGCTGCCGGACACCGCGCCCGTCACCGTCAACAACTTCATCGTCCTGGCCCTGGACGGCTACTACAACGGCAGCCAGTTCTGGAAGAGCGAGACCTGGGTGGTGCAGACCGGCGACCCCAAGGCCGACGGCACGGGCGGGCCCGGCTACAACCTGCCCGAGGAGGCGGGAAGCTCGTTCCTCACGTGGGATCTGGGATCGGTCGGCATGGCCCGCGTCCCCGGCGGCGCGGTCAACGGCAGCCAGTTCTTCATCGTCAAGGGAACCTGGCCAGGAGCCGGGGCGACGGCGACCTACAACCGCTTCGGAACGGTGGTCAGCGGCATGGACAAGATCCAGGCCGTGACCTCGACCGACAAGATCAACTCGATCACGATCTCGGTGACCTGAAACAAGGCTGATCTTCCCTTTACAGACGGCGGACTATAATCCGGCTGATGCCCATACACCCCTTCTGGATCATCGCCATCATCGTCGTCGTTCTGATCATTTTTGGACCGGGCCGCCTGCCCGAGCTTGGAGCAGGCGTCGGCAAGGCCATGCGCGAGTTCCGGAAGGCGACCTCGGAGCTGACCAACGAGGTCACGCAGGCCACCCAGCCGACTCCCCCGGCCGCCGCACCCACACCACCACCACCTGCCCCGCCGGCGCCCACCGAGAGCGCCCCCGCTCAGGGCTCGGAGTCAGCCTCTCCGACCAATCGCTGAAGCTCGTCGCGTGGCCATCCTAGACAGGGTCCTCCGGCGCGCGCCCCGCGCTGAGATCCCCGTCGAAGAACAGCGGATGTCGATCATCGAGCACCTCGAGGCGCTGCGCCGGATGCTCATCGTGATCCTGATTGCGTGGGCGATTACAACCATCGCTGCCTTCGTCTTTTCGGGACAGGTGGTCGAATGGCTCGTTTCCAGAGCCGGCCTCGGCCACGCGGTTTATTTGGGGCCGGGGAGCTTCGTGCTTACTCGCCTTCAAGTCGCCCTCTATATCGGATTGATCGTGGCGGCGCCGGTCGTGATCCAGCAGATCTGGTGGTTTGTCAGCCCCGGCCTCCATCGGCACGAACGCAGGCTGACCCTGCCGCTGATCGTCGCCACAATCTTCTTCTTCGCCCTCGGTGTGGCGGCGGCAATGTACGCACTGCCGCTCTACATCAGGGTCCTCAACTCCTTTGCCCCACCGAACG
>VBHX01000174.1 GCA_005879945.1 Chloroflexota bacterium
GAGACCAGTGACGCAATTCGGTTCGCTCTCTGAGCCAGGCCGTCGGTTTGGGGTTGCACCAGCCGACCGACTCAATGGGAAAAAGCCCATTGACGGCCGCGTCCCGCCCCTGATAATCAGAGGCTCAACAGAAGCTTGGAGTCTCGGGGGGGAAAGGCTTGTTCGCAGAGGGGTCAATCACCGATGTGCGGTCGAGCAGTCTTGCTGACCAGCCGGAGGGGTTTAGCGCCGAGGTGACCCTGTGAGAGCTGAAATATTCAGCGTAAAGATCGCTCTGGCCGCGGCGATCGCCCTAACGTTACTGGCCGCGCCAGGCGCTTCGTCTGCGTCAGCGAATCGTGTCGCTGGTTCCGACAGAGGTTCCGCAGTCCTCGCTGCGAATCTAGCGGGCAGAACCAGCCAGTCTTTCACCGTCCACGGGACGACGGTCACCCTGCAACAACTTCGCGCACGGCAGGAACCGCCGAAAGGCAATCCGCGCGAAGCAAGCTCTCGCCGCGCGACTAACATAGCCACCAGGCCGGCGAGCAAACCTACCGCGACTCCTTCGCGAATAAGCGTGAGCCCTCATGCTCCGCAGACCCCAGTCGATGAAATTCTGGGTCCACAGATCACTGATACCGTGGGATACGTCCCACCTGACACGATGGGAGCGGTCGGCGACACACAGTTCCTGTTCTCGGTCAATGGACGTTTTCGTGCGTACAACAAGACCTCGCCCCATACGCAGATATTCGACATGGCTCAGACGTCGTTCTGGGGGTCAACCGCTGACGTGGCTGGCGTATCGGACGGACACGTGCGCTATGACGGATCTACACAGCGGTGGTTCATCACTGAAATCGATGTGAAGAACTCCGACAACCATATTCTGCTTGCGGTCAGCAGCAAATCGGACCTGTCAGCGGCAACTTGGACCCAGTTCGCCATTCCTGCAACGGGTGGCACGCTCCTGACGGATTCGGGCTGCTTTGCCGACTACGACACCCCAGGGATCGATCAGAACGGGATCTACATTGGCGCGAACATGTTCGGCGTCACGGGGACGTGCGTGCCGGCGAACGCGTACATGCATTCAAACCTCTACGTCATCCAGAAGTCGTCGGCTCTTACATCCACGCTTCATGTGACACCGTTCTACAACGTCGTCAAGGGCCTCTTCGAGGTCGAGACAATCCAGGGCGTCGACAGCGTTGACTCGATGTCGACCGGTTACGCGGTCGCAGCCAAGGAAACCGAGACACCAAGCGCGCACTTGAGCATCTGGCAGATCAACAATCCGGGCACCACCAGCCCAACTTTGTCCGGCCCGACCGACGTCGCCATCAATGCAGAAAACGGAGTGCTTGGCGGTGTCGTCTCAGCGAATAACGCCGTCTCAGCGAACCCGACCCGTGGGATGGATGACCTAGATGACCGCCTATACTCCGCGACCAGTCGAAACGGTCACCTATGGACTGCCCACAACGTCGCCGTTGACTCGACCGGCAACTCCAATGGAGGTACGCGCACGAGGGACGCGGTGCGGTGGTATGACATCACCACGGCGGGCCCAGCGCTTAACCAGTCAGGCACTGTGTTCGACGGTGCGTCTAGCGGATTTCTCCAATACTGGATGGGAACCATCATGGTGTCTGGGCAGGGGCATGCCGCGATAGGCCTGAACCGCGCCAACTCGTCAACGGTAGTGCAGGCGGGGGCAGTCGGCAGATTGGCCGGCGATACACTTGGCGCGCTAGGCGCCTTCAGCCTGTTCCAGACGAGTTCGACTGCAGCGTACGACGACGCGAGCTTTAGTCCCAATCCGACTAATCGCTGGGGCGACTACAGCTACACGAGCCTAGACCCGTGTGATGACCAAACGATGTGGACGACGCAGGAGTTTGTTGCCGGATCTGCAGGGCCTGCAGGGGGGCTGGTCGATTGGGGCGTTGCGGCCGAAAAACTGCAAGCCCCGCCCCCGGCCACACTAGCCTCGGCGAGCCCAAGCGTAATAGCAACGGGTCAAGCGAATGTCAGTGTTGTTGTTACGGGGACGTCCGTCAATGGTTCTGGTTTCTACGACACACCGTCCACCCTCACGGACCCGTGCCGCAAGCGCATTACCGCAACAGTGTCAGGAGGCGTGACCGTAAACAGCGTCACGTACACGGATCCCACTCACATCAGTCTCAACCTCTCAACCGCAGGGGCCGCATCCGGCTTCCGGAACCTAACCGTTACGAACCCCGATGGTCAGGCAATCGTCGCTAATAACTTCCTCAACGTTCAGGCGTACGCGGTCGGCGCCGTAGGTACAGACAACGGACTGTGGGTACTGCACGCAGGGTCAAGCAACTTCGTATCCGATGGCGGAGTGTTGGTGGGCGCACCTGCCGTCGTCGCCGTGCCGCAGACAAGTGGACCCGCGAGCCCGCTCTACATCGCCACCGGGAGCGATCACGCCTTGTACGTGCGCAACGATGTCCAGGGGTGGCATAGCTTGAGCCCTGCCCCCACCTACTGCATCGACAATCCAGCAGGGGCAGTAATAGCGGGAACGTTATATGTCGCTTGTGAAGGTCAGGATCACGCGCTATGGCATGCAGAAACAGCAGCGCCAACAGGCACCAACCTTCCGACGGTGAGCGTCAACAGCTGGCACTCGCTTGGTGGGAGCCTAATCGCCGGTCCTGCGGTGGGCAGCGTTGCCGGCACGCCAACATATCTGGTTGTCGGAACAGATCAACACATCTATTCAAGAGACCTTTCCACGGGGTTCACGCGCTTTGCCTGGGCGGCCTGTATCGGTCATCCGGCATTGGCCACGTTCGGTTCGACCGCGTACTTCGCCTGTCACGGCACCGACAATGCAGTGTGGTATGCGACCAACACCGGAAGCGGATGGTCCGCTGCTCAGTCGCTCGGCGGTGCTGTTACGGATGGAGTCGGAATCGCAGCCACTCCCTCAGGACCGATTTTCTTTGCGGAGGGAGCGGGCAGCGCAGTGTATCAACGATCGATCAGCACAAATTGGACGTCCGACGGCGGCCAAGTGTCCTTCGGGGTTGGAGCGTCTGCACTCTGAGGGCGTACGCTGACGGGTGCCTATCAGGCGCTATCGTGTGGCCCAAATGATCCCGACTGGTGTATCCGGCCGTTGAGTTCTAAACCCCGCCGCACGAAGAAGACGATCCAGATGTTGAATGTCGTGGCCTGGCTCCAAGTGGTACTCACACGCTATCGATTGAATTCGTTGGAGATAGTTCGGGCGCATGGATTCAAAGATCTCGTACTCCATGCCCTCGCAGTCCATCTTGAGCAGGTCGACGACCTCGATGCCGGTGTGCTCGAGCAGCGCCTCGAGCCGCTCAACCCTAACCACAACGCTGCCCTCGGTCTGGCCGTGGCGTCCGAGTCGGGTCCCTAGCGAGTGCTCCATCAACTCAAGGGTGGACGCGCCGGAATTGGCACCGACTGCTGCGTTGATGGCAATAACGCGATCTCGGAGCCGGTTATTTCTTAGGTTCTGCGTAAGCAACGTAAATGTCTCTGGATTAGGTTCGATGGCCAAGATCCTGGCTGACGAGGAGCGTTTGGCGGCCCAAACGGTGAAGGAGCCGACGTGGGCGCCGACGTCGACGATCGTCCGCAGTGCTGACCAGCCGAGGCCGGTTATGTCGTAGTCGCGGTCTGCGTACACGGACAGCAAGCCACCGCTATCCACAATCCGGCTATCTATTCGCGATCCGTCAGCCATGTGAAATCGCATGCGATGCCGCGCTAGAGCAGTAGAAACCAGTCGGTGTTGGAGGGAGGGCCACCAGCCATGCGATGGCTGCCTGTTGATGCCTAAGGAACCGTCGATCTGCGATTCTCTGCCCTGCAACCGCGAATATGCATACACACACGAGAGCACGCCAGCCGTGATAATGCCGCCCGAGTTGACGAGCACCTTTGCAAGACCACGGAGCGCAGTGGTCACCGGTGGGTGTAATGGGTGACGGAGCTGCGCCCGCGACCCTGGGACGGAATGAGCGACCAATCGAGTCCCTGCGCATTCGGTGAGATCATAGGCCGCGTCGTTCCACCTACCGTTGCGTGCCAGGCGGACACCAATATCTTTTTCGCTTGGGGCGGACTTGACCTGCTTGGCGTTGATTGACGCAATGGACCTGCCGTGCCCTTTATACCATCGAGAGGGTTTCCGAACGCTGAGAGGTGAGTTCACTCCCTGCAGCACAATGAACTTGCCATACGAAACAAGCGACCCTATGCGGTCGCACCGGTGAGCGCGGAAGCATCAAAGAGGTA
>VBHX01000077.1 GCA_005879945.1 Chloroflexota bacterium
ATATGGCACTCGTGGCGGTACCGTCCCGCCATGCCAGATTCCGCAGACGTCTCCGCCAGTGATCCCCATCGACGCGTTCGGAGGCACCATTACCAAGAAGGCCCTGGTTTCCTTTTTCTGGCGACGCAGAATGGCCGCCCCAGTCAACGATTGGAACGGCCGAGCTTGGCCGAAGTCAGGCGCCGGATGCGGATTGTTCGGCACGCGCTTGCCCATGGAGTTGAGAGCGCGGTCCGGGAACTTGGGGTTGCGCGTCGCTCGGTTTTCCGTTGGACGGCAACTTTCCAAGCCCACGGCATCGAAGGGCTGGTACCCAAATCGAGGCGACCGAGCCGAACTCGCTGCACTGTCCCGAGCTGGGTCGACATGGTCATCATCGCCATCCGGCTGCACACCTACTGGAATTCGAAGCGCATTGCAGCCGAGATGAGTAGGCGCGGAATCTACCAGGTGAGTCCAGACCGCATCGACCACCTGTTCCGGGCCCTTGGCTGCAGCCGCGGTACGGTTCCCCGCCCGCCCGGACCTCGTTACGAACGCAGCCGGCCGAACGAGCTCTGGCACATTGACATCAAGGGGCCGTTCTTCATAAACCTGGGAGGCCACTACATCAAGACCTGGATCGTCGGGCTGATCGACGACCATTCCCGATTCGTCATTGGCCTCCGGGTCATGAGTGAACACAAAGCCCAACCCATCTTGCGGTGGCTGGACGAATGCTTTGAGCTTTGCGGTCGGCCTTTGGAGCTAATGAGCGACAACGGCAAGCCCTTCGTGTTCTGGATGCCTGGAGTCCTCACCCTGTTCGGCAAGCGCCTGCGCGATCTTCGCATCAGGCACCTGCGCACCCAGATCAGCTCGCCTTGGACCAACGGCAAAATCGAAGCCTTTTGGGACATCCTCCAGGCCGAGGTCCTCGACCGTGAGCGTTTCACGAGCTTCGCTCACGCCGAGGCTTCCCTCGCCAAATTCGCCGAGTACTACAACTACCACCGATTGTCGGGTGTGCTGGGTTGGCTGACTCCGGCCGAGCGCTACAACGGAACGCCCTTCACTGACCGGGGCTTTCAGAACATCCCTACCCTGACTCACTTGCAATCCTGGCTTCACGAGCTGATGCAAGCTGCCTGAGCTGGGAGTGCCAAATGTATCCAGGAATCTCAGCTAGACGTTTAGCCGTTAAAGAGGCGGTCAGGGAAATCCTGACCGCCCCTTACGTTGCCTAGGCGCTGGTGGTCGTTTAGTGCCCCCACATGGCTCGTTCCGCGTGGCGAACGGTTTCGGGACCGTGCTCACCAGTGCGGATCCGGACGGCATCCTCAACACCGATGACGAAGATCTTGCCGTCGCCGACCTCGCCGTGGTCGCCGGTGCGAGCGGCTTCGGCCAGCTTGTCGACCACAGTCTTGACGATCTCCGATTGCATCACCGCTTCGACCTTGATGCGGGGCCGGAGCGATATATGGACTGACGCGCCGCGGTACTTCTCCGTGTAGCCGCGCTGCGCGCCGCAGCCTTTGACCTCGGTCACGGTCACTCCCGAGACCCCACATTCGTCGAGCACGTCCTGTACTTCCTGCAGCCGCTCGTGCCTGATGATCGCTACGACCATCTTCATGCCGCTGAGCCCTCCGTCCGGCCCGGAGCGCCGACCGGTTCGGGCGCCGGGTGCGCGTTGACCGTCGGCGTGTCGGCCGGCCGGTAGACGCCGCCAGGCACGGGCATGAACGACTCCGGGTAGCCCCACATGCCGTGCTCGCTGATGTCGAGACCTTCCATCTCCTCGCGCGCCGAGACACGGAGGCCGACCGTCCTCTTGATGACCCAGAAGAGCGCGTAGCTGAGCACGAACACGGTCGTGAAGGCAACCGCAACCGCGATCGCCTGGGCTCCCAGCTGGTTGAAGCTGCCGGTGTAGAAGAGCCCGCCATGACCTACGCCGTTGAATTTGGCCAACGCAGGCACGGTGAACAGACCGCAGCTGAGCGTCCCCCAAATGCCTGCCAGACCGTGTGCAGGCAGGGCACCCACAGGGTCGTCGAGCACCTTGTCGAGAACGAGCACGCCTACGACCACGATCACGCCCGCAACCGCGCCGATGACGATCGCGGCCCATGGCTCCACGTAGCCGGAAGGGGCGGTGATGGCGACGAGCGCCGCGATGGCGCCGTTGCCGATCATGCCGACGTCCATCGTCTTGGTGATGAAGTAGATGGTGGCCAACGCAGCCACCGCTCCGGCGGCCGCGGCCAGGTTGGTGACCACGACGATGTCAGCAAAATGAAGGTTCGTTGCGTTCAACGTAGAACCTGGGTTGAAGCCGAACCAGCCGAACCACAGTATCAGCACACCGAGCTGCGCCAGTGGCATGTTGTGTCCCGGGATGGCGTTCGACCTGCCCTTTTCATACTTACCGATTCGCGGCCCGAGCAGCAGGAGTCCAGCCAAACCAGCGGTTGCGCCGGTGAGGTGCACGACTGTTGAACCTGCGAAGTCCTGGCTGCCAAGAGTTGCCATCAAGAAGCCGCCACCGAAGAGTTGGTGGCTGATGAGCGGATAGATGAAGGCCGCAAACGGAATGCCGAAGAGGATGTAGACGATGAACTTGGTGCGCTCGATCATCGTGCCCCAAACGATCGCGAGAGACACCGCGCAGAACACGAACTCGAAGAACCACTTGGCCGCCGCGGGAGCCGTGCTCGCCGCGATCGCCGGCAAGTTCATCTGCGAGCCGGGGCTGAACGTCGGGAAGAAGCCGCTGCCGCCGATTACCGCGAAGATGCCGCCGGCGCCGAATGCAAACCCAAACCCGACGGCCCAGTAGGCAATCGAGCTCACGCTCAGGTTGGTGACGACTTTGGCGACCACTGTGCCGACGTTCTTCATGCGGCTGAAACCGACCTCGAGCATCGCGAACCCGGCCTGCATGAACATCACAAAACAACCCGTCACGATCACCCAAACCGTGTCGGCGGCCACACCGGCGGCCTGTGTGGCGGTCTGGTCGTCTGCCAGTACCGCGATGGGGATGATGGCCGCAAGAAGAGCGAATCCCCCGGCGATCACAAGCACGGGTTTGCGCTTCATCAGCGCCGTCCTGAGATCTGAGCTGCGCGTCGACAAGTACCTCACCTCCCGGTTAATGCCACTGGCTTGAGGTCAGCCTAGGGGCGGTCAGGATGCGGTCGAAACGTGCGGTATTAACGAAGAGACCCAACCCCGCTCGTGCGTATCGCACGACACGAATGCGCCTGTGGATATCTTGTGTCGTGTCATCCACACATAAACCTCGGCCCTTGATTCGTTAGAGCACACCGTAATCACACTCGAATGAGGCGCCTACGATGCCCTAGGGCCCGTCAAATTCCAAAGGTCCAGGAGGGTGTTTATGGCTATTGACACGAAAGTCGGAAGCAAGACCAGCCCGCGCGAGGTGATCGAGCGCGCGAAGGCTGAGGGCGTCGAGGTCGTCGACGTCCGGTTCATCGATCTGCCGGGAACATGGCAGCACTTCAGCCTGCCGATCGGAGAGCTCGAAGAGGACAGCTTCGTCACCGGCCTCGGATTCGACGGGTCCAGCATCCGCGGCTTCCAGTCGATCGACGAGAGCGACATGATGCTCGTGCCCGACCCGGACTCGGCCACGATCGATCCGATTCTCTCGCACAAGACACTTTTCTTGATCTGCGACGTGGTCGACCCGATCACCCGCGAGCCATACAGCCGCGACGCGCGCTTCATCGCCAAGAAGGCGGAGGAATACCTCAAGCGTTCGGGCATCGCTGACGTGAGCTACTGGGGACCGGAGGCGGAGTTCTACCTCTTTAACTCGCTGCGGTTCGACCAGAACGCGTACAGCGGCTACTACCACATCGACTCCGAGGAGGGCATCTGGAACTCGGGTCGCAACAGCGAGCCCAACCTGGCCTTCCGGCCGCGGCACAAAGAGGGCTACTTCCCCGTGCCGCCGACCGACAAGCTTCAGGACCTGCGGTCGGAGATCATGCTCAAGCTGATCGAAGCCGGAGTGCAGGTGGAGGTGCAGCACCACGAGGTCGGCACCGCGGGCCAGGCCGAGATCGACATGCGCTTCGACTCCCTGACCAAGATGGGCGACAAGATGATGGTCTACAAGTACGTCATCAAGAACGTCGCCGCCCAGCACGGCTACGTCGCCACCTTCATGCCCAAGCCGCTGTTCATGGACAACGGTTCTGGTATGCACGTCCACCAGAGCCTGTGGAAGGACGGCGAGAACCTGTTCGCCGACAAGGGTGGCTATGCGGGCCTGAGCCAGACCGCCATCTATTACATCGGCGGGCTGTTGAAGCACGCGCCGGCGCTGCTCGCTCTGTGCGCCCCGACGACCAACTCATATCGCCGGCTCGTGCCGGGATACGAGGCGCCGATCAACCTCGTCTACTCGAAGCGGAACCGCTCGGCTTGCGTGCGCATCCCGATGTACACGACCAACCCGAAGGCCAAACGCGTCGAGTTCCGATCACCTGACCCGGCCGCAAACCCATACCTCGCTTTTGCGGCCTGCCTGATGGCCGGCCTCGACGGCATCAAGCACAAGATTCTTCCGCCAGAGCCGGTCGACAAAGACATCTACGAGCTCGACGGCGCCGAGAAGGCGAAGATCAAGTCGGTGCCGGGCTCGCTCGCCGAGGCGCTGGACGCGCTCGAGAAGGACCACGCGTTCCTGATCGAGGGCGGCGTGTTCACGAAGGACGTTGTCGACACCTGGATCGAGTACAAGCGCAAGCGAGAGGTCGATCAGGTCGCACTACGGCCGCACCCATGGGAGTTCATGCTCTACTCGGACGTCTGATCCGGGGAAACACCCTCCAGACGGGCCTCGGCACCAAGCCGGGGCCCGTTTTGCTTTCCCGCCGCACCGCGGGACGTCCGACGGCCACCCAACATGTGAGAGAGGCACAACAGAACGAGGCTGACTAGGTGATCCGCTCCACCCACTGAGCGCGCCACGGCGGCGGGTCGAATGGAGCGCCGTAAACCTCGGTTGCCTTGGCGATCCTGCCCGAACGCAACTCAATGATGGAGATCAACTGCCAGGTCTGGCCATCCGGGTACGTGGCCGATCCAACCAGGGTGTAGACGTCACCGCTACCTTCGATCCTCAGGACGTTGAAACTCGGCCCGGCGACCCATTTGTCCTCGCTGCCGATCACCCTCCCTTCCAAGTTCGTAGGTAGACCGCCTGGGTAGTTCTCGGCCACGGCTCGGATATTGGCCCAACCCCGAATTCGCTCCCCAGACTGGGGATACTCCGTGACCATGTCCGGTGCACATACCGCCGCTTGGAGGTCAAGGTCGCGGCCGACCAGACCTTTGACGAATCGCTCTACGACCTGGCGGTTTGTCTCGGGGGCCAAGCGGCACCTCCTCTATCAGCAAGCCGAACTCGATCCGCGACGCGTCCTTGCCAAGATAGCGGCGCCACGCCGCAACCTTACATGCCCAGCATGGCGCGGGCACGGAGGGCGATCGAGATCGCGACACGGGTCTCCGGGTCGTCGAGCTGCAATCCGGTGAGTGCCTGGATCCGCTCCACCCGGTAGCTCATCGAGTTGATGTGGATACCGAGCTGTCGCGCCGCGGCACGGCGCACCCAGCGGGCGGCCGACAAGGCCTCGAGCGTCTCGAGCAGCGGCGTGTCCCGCGACTGCGCGTATTGCAGCAGCGTGCCCAGCAGCTCGTCGACAAACCGGCGCAGCGCGTCGGGGCTCTGGACCTCCAGCAGCAGCCGGAACGCGCCCAGCGACCGATACGAGGCGACGCGTCCGCGACTTCCCGCGCGGCGGGTCAGGCGCAGCGCCTGGCGGGCCTCCAGATGCGATCGCGCGAGCTCGCCGACCGAGTTGGCAACGTTCCCAATGCCCACGGACGCGGTGCCCGGCTTCATCACCTGCGCCGCGCCATTGAGCACCAGGCCGGCCAGCTTTTCGACCGCCGGAAGGTCGGTGGCGATCTCGTCCGGGATCAGGAACACCGCCGACGCGGAGCGGACCAGCGTGAGCGCGCCAGGAAGGCGCGACTTGATGAGGCCGCTCAAGGCCGCGTCGAGGCGGTCCTGCTGCGCGCGACCTGCGAGGGCCGCTTCGGTTTCGTCGTCGTCAGGCTCGAGCACGACAACCCATGCACGATGTGGAAGCCGGTGGCCGAGCCGCTCGGCCTGCCTGGCCACCCTCTCCGCCTCGTCGCCCTCCATGCCGCCCGCGAGCACCTCCTCGACCAGGTCGCCCCGCAGGCGCCTCTCAACCTCGGCCGCCGCTCGCTCCTTGGACAGCTCAAGCGCCAGCACAGTCGAGCCGTGCTCGAGCGCGCGCCGCCTGCCGTGCGAATCGACCGTCTGCTCGTCGACGCCGACCGCCAGCAGCCCGAGGAGGTCCGCGCCTGCGCGTACGGGCACAACATCGAGCGCGCGCGCCGGGCGCCCTGCGTTGATGCGCACCTCGCGAGCGCCCGCCTGTGCAAGCGGCATGGGCACGTGGATACGCGCCGGCATTCCGTCTGACGCCTCGCCCATGCCCCTGACCCGATAGCCATCTGCCGAGTAGAGCGCCGCGCGGCCGCCGGCAAGCGCGCCCACCACCTCGAGGATTGATGGGATGCCCGCGCCTTCGAGCGAGAGCTTGGTGAAGCGCTCGTGGATGTCGTGCGACAGCTGGATCTCGTCGAGCTGGACCTCCATCCGGCGCTGCAGCTCGCTGCGCTCCAGGATGCCCGCGACCTGTCCTGCAATCGCCCGCAGGAAGTCGATGTCGCCCGAACCGAACTCGCGCTTGTCGACAGTCTGCACGTTGAGCACGCCCACGAGCCTCGGCCCCGACTCGATCGGCACCGAAAGCATCGATCGAAAGCGGTCCTCGTCCAGGCCCGGCACCCACTTCCAGTGCGGCTCCTCGTTGACGTCGGGGACGACAGCCGGCCGCCGTGTCTCCGCCACCCAACCGGTGACGCCCTCGCCGACGCGCATCACCGCCTTGCCGACCATCCTCTCGTTCAAACCGTTGGTCGCGGTGAGGAGCATCTCGCGGCCGGGAGGCGTCACGAGATACATCGAGCACACATCTGTGCCCATCGCCGATGTCGTCTCGTCGATGATCAGGTCCAGGAGCTCGTCTGGCTTCTGGGTGGAGGCGGCTGCCTGAGCGAGCCTGACCAGGAAGCTGAGCTCGCGAGCGGCAAGGCTGCTGTCCGATTCGAGCGCCTCAGCCTGTGCCCGGCTGCTGTCCATCACGCGCATGCGAGTCAACTTACGGCTGCTCACGCGTTCAAAGCTCGTGTAAGGGTCACTATTAGAGGCACCCTGGTTGGTGTGAATGATACAGACCAGGTTGGAGCCGCCAATCTTCTTTGGGTGCTGGACCCGTCTGGTTGGTTCTTCTTGCTCCGTGAGGAAGGGAGTCTGATTCGTGGGAGTTGACGCATGACCAAGTTTCGCTTTCTCGTCGCAGGAGCCGGCGCGGCGTTGGCCCTGGGCGCAGCCGCGCTGGCCAACGTGGGCGCCGCGTCCCTGACCGCATCCGACTCGCACGGCGACGCGGTCGCTTCCGCCGCCAGGACGACCTGCCCGCACGGAGCCCACGGCGTTCACGGCGATTGTGTGAGCGATGTCGCTTCGAGCAAGTCCGAGGAAAAGACCTCCGAGCCATCGACCGCCGTTGACACCTGCAACGCATCCGACGCGGCCGAGGACTCGACCGAGAAGGCCGGCAAGAAGGCGGAGAACACATCAGAGAAGGGCGCGAAGACGACCAAGTCTCAGGACAAGAGCGAGGACTTGTCGGAGAAGTCCGCGGAGCGATCCGAGGACTCGACCGAGAAGCAGCAGGCCATCGCGTGCGAGGCAAGCGAAGATTCGGATTAACAGCCGCTGGAGGTGGGAAGGTTGACCTGGACGGTAGACACGTAGCGCCGCCGGTCTAATGTTCGGTAGGGGACGCGAGGCACGAGCCTCGCGTCTTCTTTATTGGTGTTCGGGTGCCTCATGCTATGCACAGGCAGCCGTTCGAGAGTGTTTGGGGGACCTGAATGAAGCTTCTGGTCGAGATCCTGCTGGCGATATTTCTGCATCCCTTGGTCTGGGTCCTGTGCGTCATCAACATCGTCGGCCGCGGCGACATGAGTGGGGTCAAGAAAGTTCTCTGGATCGTAATCACGTTTTTCTGGGGCATCGGACCCATCCTTTATCTGCTGCTCGCGGACGGATCCTTCTGGTGAGCTCGTAGCGTCTAACGCAGGTTGAGGGACCGCTCAGCGACGACCGCCCTCGTCCTGGGGCTGCTTTCCCTTCCGTTCGGACTTTTGGCGCCATTTGCGATCTGGTCGGGGGCGCGGTCGCTGTGGCGCATCCACGTTTCCGAAGGCTCGCTGAGGGGCGCCGGATCGGCGGCGGGCGGCCTGGCGACCGGTCTCGTCGGACTCGGAACTCTGATCTTCGGCACCGTCTACTGGTTTCTCGCCTCGTGAAGCGCGGCCGCATTGCCTGGCGCGCCGCAGCCGTGGTGCTCGCCCTGCTGCTGACCGCATGCACATACCCCGGCGCTGTCCTCGTCTCGATGATCGTCAGGCTGACACCGCCACCCACCGCTTCGGGGCCGGCTCCGCAGGGCGGGTTGCCGTGGCTGCACGTCGAGCATCCCAGCGGCGTGCCGTTCATCGCCGACGACAGGGGACGCATGGTGCTCCTGCATGGCGCCATACCCGGAGGCCTGATCGACTTCTGGTACGCCGGCAACCCTTCGAGGCCCGACCCTCCCCCCTACTACTCCATCGACCCCCGGGATTACAGCGACAACTTCTGCCCCGCCAACACCGCCTACATGCCTGTGCCGCCACTGTGCAAGAACGACATCGCGATGATGGCTCAGCTTGGATTCAACTCGGTCCGCCTGGCGCTGTCGTGGAGCCTGCTCGAGCCGCAGCGGGGCCAGTTCAGCGAGCTGTACCTCGAACGCATCAACCAGGTCGTGGGCTGGGCCCAGGCGAACGGCATGTACGTGATCCTCGACATGCATCAGAACGCCTACTCGCGCTACGTCGGCCCACCCGCTGAACGATTCGCAAACCTTCGCTTTTACAGCGGTGCTCCGGCTTGGGCAACGATCACGGACGGATTCCACTCGCGGGCGTACCTCGGCCAGCGCGAGGTCAACGCCGCGGTCTTCGAGGCGAACACCAACTTCTGGTACAACCGGAACGGCATCCAGGACGAGTACATCGCCGCCGTGGCGGTCCTGGCCAAACGATTCAAGAATGTCAGCACCGTGGCCGGCTACAGCATCTTCAACGAGCCGCTTCCAGGCTGGAACCTGCCGCCCGGCTTCGAAGACCTCCTTCTCTTTCCTTTCTATCGCCGGGTGATCGATGCCATCACCGGCGTCGGCGATGGACTGCCTTGCTGGACCGGTGCGTTCATGCCCGCCGTGTGCGGATATCGCGACCTCGGAGTGCACGACCAGCGGCACCTGGTCTTTCTTGACACCGGGCTGCTCCGGGAGGTCACCGACTTCCCCACCCACCTCGGTCTGCCGGTGAGCTCCTACCAGAACCTGGTGCTCTCCATGCACGCTTATACGCACATCTACACGTTCGACGGCCTTGCCGGGGAAAGACCGGACGCGGCCAACTATCCGTGGGGTGGATACGACCAGAGCTACTCGCTCGCCGAACGCGAGGCGAAAGCATTGGGCGCTGCCCTCTTCGTCGCCGAGTTTGGAAACTCGCCGCAGTGGGATCCGGTCATCCTCGCCAACCAGCTGCTCGAGCAGGAGCGTCATCTCGTTGGTTTTGCTTTCTGGACGTGGATGGAGAACTGCGGCGCCACCTACGGCATGTTCAACGGGATCGACTGCGGCAACTACTCGCCGCAGATTTCGAGTGGGTGCCTGCGCTCGACCCGCGAGCAGCTGTTGTCTCGTGTGTATCCGACCGCGTCGGCCGATCCGAAGCTGATCTACCACTACGACGCCAGGACTGGAGCTTTTTCGCTGCAGGCGCACGGGAGGTCCGGGGATCCGCCGACGGTCGTTTACATTCCCCGAGCGGTCCAGGGCCGCGTGAGCACGTCGGGCGCGGCCTCGCAGTCGGTCAGGAACGAATTTGACGGCCGCCGGATCGTCACTGTCACGCCCGGCGGCGGCGCATTTTCAATCGAGGTTTCGCCTGGGTACCTGGCGCTGATCGGCTGCTTCTGAAACCGTTAACCGGGACTACCCAAAACTGGCTACAAAATTCGAGCCCGGCTTGGGCTAATCTGGGCGGGAGAAAGGGTGGGACTCCGTGGGGTGGTCTCTAACGGCGTGCGCGCCACGCACGACGACGGCGTGGCGGCTCCGGCCAAACCGGCGACCAATGGGAGCGCCGCGCCGAAACATGCGCCCAACGGCGCTGTGGTGCCTGCGGCTCCCGTTCATGTCGCCCATCTGACCAAGTCGTTCGGCCGCACTGCGGTTTTCACCGACATCAATTTCACGGTCGCCGCCGGTGAGCTGGTCGAGATCACCGGTCCGAGCGGCGCCGGCAAGACCACGCTGCTCCGTCTGATCCACGGTCAGCTCCGTCCAACACGCGGGGAGGTCTGGGTCGAAGGACGGGGCCTGCATCGATGGTGGCGGCGCGGACTAGGCCGGATCCGCCGTGACGTCGCCTTCATCTACCAGGAGCAGCGGCTGTTGCCGCGCCTGAATGCCCTCGAGAACCTGGTATTCGCCCTGATGCTCGTCGACCCCAGCGTTCCGTACGCGCGAATCCGCAAGCGCGCGCTCGAAGCACTCGACGCGTTCGGGCTCGGCAGCCGACGCAAGGCCTTTCCCAGCCAGATGTCCGCCGGGGAAAGGCAGCGCGTAGCGGTGGCGAGGGCGCTGGCAAGCAAGCCGCGCGTCATCCTGGCCGACGAGCCGCTGGCGTCGATCGACGAGCAGAACGCCAAGGTCGTGAAGCGCCTGCTCGAGGAAGCCGCCGCGGCCGGCACCACCGTCATCGTCTCCAGCCACCGGCCGACTTTCCAGGCAGGGCGAGTGCTCCGCCTACCCGCCGGTCAGGTGATGGTCCACAGGGCCAAGGTCGGCGCGGCCGGCAAGGCCAAGATTGCCGTGGCCGTCGGCGCGGCTCAACCGGTCTGGCGGCGACTGGTGCCGCAGAACGGACACAACGGTCACAACGCTCATGCGGCCGGCAACGGAAACGGGCACGCCGCGTTCAACGAAAACGGAAACGGCAACGGGAACGGCCACGCCACCGGAAACGGCAATGGCACCCGGAACGGTCATGGAAGCAGCCGCCCCACCAAGCGCAAGCGAAAGGTCCGCGGCGAGCTGACCCTGTGGCGGCGTTCGACCGCGCTGCTAGCAAACAGCTTCCGCCTCGTCGCCCTTGGTGGCCTGCGCAGCTGGCGGCGGGACCTACGCATCACCACACCGGCTCTCGGTTCGATGGCGCTGTTGCTGGTGATGGCCGGAGTCATCGCCATGGTCGGGCTCGCGGTCTACAACGTGGCCGCATACGAGGCGTCGCAGGCGTCCGTCGTGCGCGTCTACCTTGCCTCGGACGCGACGAGCGCCAACGTCGACTCGCTCAAGGCGAGATTGATCGCCGACCCGCGCGTGGCTTCGGTGACCTACGTCAGCACCGACCAGGCGTTGAAAGACGCCCAGAATCGGCCCGGCCTCGTATCTCTGGGCAGCCTCAGCACCACCAACCCCTTTCCGGCGAGCCTGGATGTGACGGCCCGCTCGGTCAACCAGGTCGGCGCCATCGCGAACGAGGTAGCGGGCGACCCCGCGGTCGATCCCACCTACCCGACCTCGTACGACCCTGACATGTACTCCCGGTTGCGCCACATCGCGCTGGTATTCGGCGGCATCGGCGCAGCCCTGCTGCTGATCTTCGCCGTCGTTGCCTACGCGGTCAGCGCCAACTCGATGCGCGGTGTCGCAGCCGCTCGCAAAGAAGAAGTCACGATCACCAGGCTTCTCGGCGCGCGCGGCTGGATGCTGCGCGGCCCATTCGTCGTCGAGGGCCTGATGACCGGTGCGCTCGCGGGCGCACTCGCGGGCGGGCTGGCCGGCGCCGGGTGGCTGCTCGCGAATCGCTTCGCGGCCGCAACCTACGCACAGGTCCTGCCTGGCGTTGGACTCACCTCTATGAGGTATGTCGTCGCAGGCCTGATCGTGGCGGGAATGCTTCTTGGCGCCCTTACCGCGACTCTCGGCTTCCGCCGGTCACGCGAGTGAGACGCGGGCTCGCCGGGGTCGTGCTCCTCGGCGTGCTGCTTTCGCTCCAGCTGACCCACATCCGTCTGGCCTACACCTGCGGGCCGACCGCGTCCTCGGCGCGAACGACGACCACCGCATCCGGCCCCAGACCCTCGCCTTCGCCATGTCCGACGCCAAGTCCGACGCCCAGTGTGTACGACCAGCTGCGTGCTCGGCTCGGCGGCGACCTCGCCAGGGCGCTCACCGCCCAGGAGAAGCTGAGCGTCGCGTTGGATCAGACAGCCGCGGCCGAGCAGGCTTTGACCGACCAGATCTCCAACGAAGAGGCTCGTATCGCCGACCTCGAGGACCAGGTGGCGCAGCTCGACGGCCAGATCCAGGACACGCAAGACCGCATCGACGTCGAACGGCAGCAGATCTCGGCGGTAGCTCGCGCCGCGTATCGCCAGCCGCACTCGCTGCTGGAGGTCATCGCTCGTGCCGGCAGCCTGCGCGAGGCGCTTGTTTCAACTATCGACCTCGTCGTCGCCGGGGATCGCGCCCACGCCTTGCAGTCGCGTCTGGAAGCCGACCTGTTGAAGCTTCAGTCCGATCGCCAGAAGCGCCTTGCCGACCTGGACCGCGAGAACGCGCTGCACGACCAGCTGCAGGCGAACTTCGACGCGCTCGACAACCTGATGGGCCAGCAGGCCGATCTCAGCGCGCAGCTCGACGACCTGATGTCGCAGATCCAGGATGCCGCGAGCCAGCTCGACGGCCAGCCCGCCGACGTGACCGCGGCGCTAGCGGCTTTGCTGGAGCGGACCGAGCTGGACCTGATCGCGAAGTCAAACCAGGCCGCGTGGGCCGCGGCCCATGTTGGCGCCGGGCTCGCTCAGGCATTGCGCGAGCTGCCGCCCGGAATCAATTCGCCCCTGAGATTGTCCTGGCCGATCGTCGGCGCTCACATCACGCAGCCGTACGGCCCCACCAACGTCCTGCTGGAGCCGAGGCTCGGCCGGTACGCGCACTTCCATACCGGCATCGACATCGCTGGGTCATTGGGCACGCCGGTGATGGCCGCCGCCGACGGGATCGTCGTCGCCGTCGCGCACACCCACATCGGCTACGGCTATTACGTGATGATCGCCCACGGCGCCGGCGTGGTCACCCTCTACGCCCACCTGATGGAGACCGACGTCAACCTGGGCGACCGGGTGACGCGCGGGCATCGGATCGGTCTCGAGGGCTCGACCGGGCTGTCGACCGGACCGCACCTGCATTTCGAGGTCCGAATCAACAACCAGGTGACCGATCCGATGCGCTACCTGACGTAGCTCGACGCGCGGTGCTTAGAGGGATGAGCGCCGCTGGCCGGTGCGTAATGTCCTGCCACAGGCGTGCACGATGTCCTGAGACAGGACAGTGGTGCCCCCGGAGGGAATCGAACCCCCGACCTTGACGTTAGGACCGTCCTGCTCTATCCCCTGAGCTACGGGGGCAAGGGGCCAAGGTGACCCCCAGAGTTTACTGGCGGCGCCGAACTCGGTTGCGGCTCACCGGCGCGTAACTTCTCAGGGTCTTCCTAGGTTGCTCACAGAGAGAACTGAGAGGCTGGGTGCAACCTACAACCATGGAAACCACGAAAGCGGCTGACAGGATCCGGGCTCGGGACCGAGCGCTGTCGCTGCTCAACAACATGACCGCCGGCATCGCATTCGCTGCAATCGCCGGGGTCGGCGTGTTCGGGACCGTCGGCGCCCTGACGATCCCGGGGGTGTCCGCCTCGTCGTCTTCCGGGAACACGGCAAGCGCCGCGACGGCCGCCAGTTCCTCGAGCTCGACCACATCGAGCTCGTCTAGCGGGCTCTCATCATCCTCTGGGTCTGTGAGCTCTACCTCGAGCGCTCCCGTCGCCGTCTCGGGCGGCTCTTAGTCTCTCCCAGCGTGAGCACCCAACTGCTCTGGTACACAACCAGAGGCGCCGGCGCTGTGTCGCTCATCCTGCTCAGCGCGGTCGTGATCCTCGGCGTGCTGTCCTCGCTGCGGGTTCAGAGCGCCGGCTGGCCGCGGTTCCTCACCACCGGCCTGCACCGCAACCTCGCATTGATGACGGTGGTCTTCCTGGCCCTCCACATCGTCACTGCAGTGGTCGATCCGTTCACGCACCTCGGCTGGCTGGTGGCGGTGGTCCCGTTCTCTTCTTACTACCGGACCCTGTGGCTCGGCCTGGGCACCATCGCCTTCGAGCTGCTCGCGGCGATTGTTGTCACGAGTCTTCTGCGCGGGTTCATCGGTCCCGCGGCGTGGCGCGCCGTCCACTGGCTTGCGTACGGATCGTGGCCGATCGCCGTGATTCACGGCTTCGGCACCGGAAGCGATTCATTGTCGGTCTGGTTCCTGGTGCTGTCGATCGCGTGCATCGGCGCAGTGGTCATGGCGGTCGTCTATCGGCTCATGTACCGATCTGGTGATCCGCTGTCAGCAGCCCGAACCGAATTCCGAGCGGGTGTCGCGCGAAGGCCTGATCGGTGAGCGGGCTGCGCGTTCTCGCCGGCCCGGAGCTCACTTCCGGAGCCGAGAGCTTTGCCGATCACACGCAACGGCTCGGTACGCCACAGTCAACCGGTCGCGCGCTCGTCGAAACCCTGGTCCGCAGCGGGCTCACGGGAAGAGGCGGCGCATCGTTTCCGGTCGGCCTCAAGTGGCGCTCGGTGATCGCGGCGAAAGGCTCCCCGGTCGTCATCGCGAACGGCGCAGAAGGCGAGCCCCAGAGTCACAAGGACCGGCTGTTGATGACCACCCGGCCCCACCTCGTCCTGGATGGCGCCTTCATCGCCGCCCGCACTGTTCACGCGCGCCAGGTCGTCCTCTATATCGGCGAGGAGCACAAGGCCGGCTGGTCCGCGATGGCGCGGGCTCTGGACGAGCGGCCGGAAGGCGAGCGCCGAATCGCCCGCATCGTCGGCGCCCCGCATCGATATGTGGCCGGCGATTCGAGCGCCGCGGTTCATTTGATCGACGGCGGCGTGGCGACGCCAACGACGACCCCACCCAGCACACATGAACGCGGTCTGGACGGCGCCCCCACGCTGGTGCAGAACGTCGAGACGCTCGCGCACATCGCGCTGATCGCCCGCTATGGAGATGCTTGGTATGGATCCGCCGGCCGGCGCGGCGCGGCCGGCACGGTCCTGATCACGATGGCGGGCGGCGTCAACCACCCCGGCGTGCTGGAGGTCGAGGCGGGCACGACGGTCGAAGAGGCGGTTGCCATGGCGGGCGGCGTCACTGAGCCGACGTCGGCCGTGTTGATCGGGGGCTACTTCGGCGCCTGGGTGCAGGCGGCGAAGGCATGGGAGCTGCCGCTCGACATTGCGTCGCTGCAGGCACGCGGCCTCTCCCTCGGCTGCGGCGTTGTCGGCCTGCTGCCGGCAGCGCGATGCGGGGTTTGCGACACGTCGCGGATCATGGGGTACCTGGCGACGGAGAGCTCGGCCCAGTGCGGCCCATGCTTTTTCGGGCTGCGCGCGCTGTCGGACGCATGCAGCCGAATCGCCGAGCGCGGCGCCAACCGCGACGACCTCGCCCGTCTCAAGAAGTGGGCAATCGAGGTGCCCGGCCGCGGCGCGTGCAAGCATCCCGACGGCGCGGTCATGTTCCTTCGCTCGGCCCTGTCAACCTTTGCCGACGAGTTCGCCGTGCACCCCGCGCACTGGAGGCAGCAGCCGGCATGAAGACGGAAATGCAGCTGACGATCGACCGCATCAAGTGCGACGGCCACGGCTTGTGCGCCGAGCTGCTGCCCGAGCGCATCCGCGTCGACGATTGGGGCTATCCGATCATCGCGCCAGGGCCGATCCCCGAACACCTCGCGCAGCACGCCCAGCGGGCCGTGGCAGCCTGCCCCACCCTCGCATTGGCATTGGCGCGGATTGCTAGATCGAAATGAGCACTACTTTGTTCGGGATCGCCGTCGATCGCGCGCTCGGCAGTTTGATGCGGGTGGTCGTGACGCGGCCCGAGCGCCTCGCGACCGCCAAGGCCGCGGCAGACAAGGTTATCGCCGCGATCGACGAGGCCGCGAGCAGGTTTCGCGAGGACAGCGAGCTGAGCCGCCTGAACCGTGAACAGGGCAGAACAGTCCGCATCAGCGCCCTTCTTGCGCAGGCTATCGCCGCCGGGATGCGCGGCGCGAGGCTCACCCACGGAGCGGTCGACCCGACGGTCGGCTCAGCGGTCAGACTTGCCGGCTACGACCGCGACTTCGGCTCGATTCCCGCCGACGGCTCGCCGATCAAGCTCATCGTGAGCCGCGTGCCCGGCTGGCAAGCGATCGCCTTCGACGAAGCGGCGCGGACTGTTGTCGTTCCGCAAGGGGTGGAGATCGACCTCGGCGCCACCGCCAAAGCGTTGGCTGCCGACCTCGCTGCGGCCGCGGCGCGCGAGGCCATCGGCGACGGCGGCGTGCTCGTGAGCCTAGGGGGCGACATCGCCGTCGCTGGCGAGCCTCCACCGGAGGGATGGGCGGTGCAGACCAGCGAGGACAGCAACGCTCGCATAGAAGAGGACGAGGAGACGATCACCA
>VBHX01000078.1 GCA_005879945.1 Chloroflexota bacterium
GAGGGTTCGCAGGCGATCGTCGCCACGCACTCGCCTCTCATCGCCGCGACGCCGGGCGCAACTTTGGTCGAGGTGGGTGAGTAGGGGATGCGGCAGGTCGCGTATAGGGATCTCGAGCTGGTGAGGTCATGGCGCCACTTCCTCGAGAGTCCCGAGAGCTACGTAAAGTACCTCCGCCCGAGCTGAGCCGTTTCATCAGGACACCCAGTCGAAGCGCTGGTTGGGGAGCGGGGAGGAGAGGAGCGCGGGGCGAGGCTTGCTCACCACGCCGTCGCCATGTCGTTCTTGCAATCGCTCGAGCGCGGCGACCACCTCTTCGCTGTTTCCGTCGCCGCCCGACCACAATCTCAACTGTCTTCGCCCGGCCGCTTCGAGCACCGGCAGCTCGATCCACAGCTCGGTGATTGGCGCGCGCGGCTGCCACTCCTTGATCCATGGACCGATAAGACCGAACAGCTCGGCCTGGCTCGAGAGCGGATGGAGGACGATGGACTCGCGCTCGTCGGGTTGATTGAATTCGTAGACGAGCCTTACTCGCACACGCTTTGCGCCTGCGCCTCGCAGGCCCAGCTCGGAGGCAAGGTCGTCGCACAGCGCGCGAGAGACGAAGAGCAGCGCCTCGCGATCTTCCACCGCCGGCTCGAACTGGCGATGGGCGCATGTGAACTGCGGCGGGCGCCATGGGGTGAGCTCACCGGGTTCGTCACCGCGCGCAAGCAGGACCGCGTGCCTGCCGGCGCGCCCGAGCTGGCTCTCGAGCTCGCGCGGGCCGATCGCCGCCACAGCGCCGAGCGTGCGCAGGCCGAGCAGGTCGAGTCGTTCCAATTGCTCTTCGTCAAGCGGAAGCTCGCGCGAGGCGAGTGGGGCGAGGAAGGCTCGCGGGTCTTCGACTTGCACGAGACGACCTGGTCGCGAGCTCGCTGCAGCCAGTCGCGCCGAAAAAGGTCCGGGCCCAAGACCCAGCCGCGGTTCGCGGCCGATCGCTGTGCGCAGACGCCGCCTCGCTTCGCGAATCGAGGTTCCTGACCTGACGACGCCGCTCACGTCCAGCCACGCGATGCCATCGGCGCGAACCTCTACCACCGGCGCAAGGTCGTAGAGCGCAGACGAGATGAGCTCGCGAAGGCCGGCGGCCGCATCGGGGTCAGGCGCGAGAAAGGTCGCATGCGGGCACAGGTGCTCGGCATGGCGCAGCGGCATCCCCGGCCGCACGCCGAAGGGTGATGCTTCCTCTGAGGAGGCGATGACGTTTTCTTCCCACCCGCCGACGATGACCGGGCCTCCGTAGAGGTCTGGACGCTTGGCGAGCTCCAGATGATTCGTCAGACCACAGCAGATGCGCATTCCAGCTCAACCGCATGCAGCGGCACTTCCAGGACCGGAGCTTCGAAGGGAAGCCGTGGGCCGAGCGGGTAGCGGATCACGAGCTCGGATTCGCCGAGCGGCGGCGCGACGCGATTCTTGAGACAGCGCGCGATCGTCCGCAGGCCCACCAGCTGATCTCGATCCCAAATCCATTCCGCGCGCGAGAAGCCGAGGCTCAGGCTGGATGCGTGTGCGAATGCTCGCCCCGGAGCATCGACCACTCCGATCAGCACGGTCCCCGAGCGGTTGGCGCCTGCCTCCAGGGGGCCGAGCCACTGCTCTGGAACCTCCCCCATTAAAAGGATGAGACCCGCGCCCGCTCGGGCAAGCGCGGTCGCCGCTTCACCTGAAGCTTCAGGATCGAGGCGAACCACCGTCAACGATCTCAGCTCTGGATCGAATGGGAGGAGCGTCCACGGATCGAAATTCCCCACGAACTCCGAGGCTTCGCCATGAGTTCGCGAGGACCCCTGTTTGAAGCCACCGCGGGCATCGATCACCACGGCGTGCGCGAACTCGCGAGTGGCGGCTGCCAGCAGCCCAAGGGCGAGGGTGAGCTTCCCGCAGGTTCCGCTTCCGGTCAGGAGCGTGAGCCGGCCTCGAGGAATGCCTTCGATCCCGCTCAGGTGATCGAGCGGGGTGCCGCTCGACCAAGGCTGCGGGGGCGGCAACTCCGCCGCCCTCGTCAGCGCCTGGCTGCCGAAACGGACCCGAATCGTATTGATGGCATGGTCAAGTTCCTGCATCTTTTGCGGGCCTCTCGAGAAGACGCAGGGGAGTGAAAGGGAGGTGGTTTAAAGACTAGCGAACAGATGTTCGATAGTCAAGGCCTTTACCCAAACGAGAAAAAAAGAGCCGGGGCTCTTGCACCCCGGCTCTCAACGAACTTTCGTTACTTCTTCTTCTTCGCGGCCTTCTTCTTGGCTGCGGGCTTCTTCGCGGCCTTCTTCTTGGCTGCCATTGCAATCACCTCCTTTTTGGTTGATGGAGCGCCTGGCCAATCGACTTTTGTGAAAGTGATCAGTGCCGCTCATACCTCGCTTCACGCGCATCCGTTTCAAACATGAGCGCCGGAGCTCCACAGAACCCCGGCGCGTAACGAACGACTTTAGGAAACGATTGAAGAAGAAGTTGTTACTTCTTCTTCTTCGCGGCCTTCTTCTTGGCTGCCGGCTTCTTGGCGGCCTTCTTCTTAGCCATCATTCTCTACCTCCTTCGCTTAGTGATACGGACCCGAGGTTCCATGGTTTGGCGGGCTGGATTCCCTCGTGTGACGTCATGGACGATTTCTTCTGCACGTACCTCCTCTGTAACCCAACGGGTTTCGCCACGTGGCCTCATCGATGAGGTTTCCGCGACGTTGGCGGTTGTGCGAAATGGTCCGCTGACTCGCGTCGGGTCCGTCGCCTCTGTGGTGGCAACCACGAGCAGCATCGCCATACAAGTTGTGTTGATACATCGATTGCATCCCTCACGTCAAGGGATCGCTAAGATTTTTTTTATGCGATGTCCAGTGAAATGCTTCGAATGCGGCACCTACACGATGTCTCTCGACCTCTCGAAGGACCACCAACACATCGCATGCGAACGATGCGAGAAGGTGTGGTGTGCCGTCTGCATTGGACGATTTGAGATCAAGATTTCAGAAGAATGGTTGAAGCAGCGGCACAAGGCCGAGCTCAACTGATGAACTACACGCACTCCATCCGATGCGTGTAGTCCTCGGTCACGGCGCATCGGGCAACGCGGCGTCGATGAAGCCTTACGTGGTCGGCTTCAAGCGTCGCGGCATCGACGCGATCGCTGTCGACCTGCCTCGCGGAGGCGCTGAGCGTGCGGTCCCGGTCTTCATCAAAGCCTCTGGACGCGGTCACGAGGTGATCGGAGGCGGGCAATCGTTCGGCGGACGCGTCGCGAGCATGGCCGCGATCGAGGCGGACTTCGGTGGCCTCGTCCTCTTCTCGTATCCACTGCATCGACCAGGCTTCACCGACCAGCTGCGCACCGAGCACTTCCCGAAGATCAAGTGCCCGACGCTTTTCATGAGCGGCGATCGCGATCCATTCGCCCGCATCGACCTGTTGAAGGAGAAGATCAAGCTCATCCCCAACTCTGGCCTCGAGATCTTCAAAGGCCAGGGCCACGGACTCACGGCCGTGCTCGACGACGCGCTCGATGTGGCCACGGACTTTCTGAAACAGATCAAATGACCGCGAGCCAGCACATGGTGCAGGCAAACGGCATCCGTTTCCGCGCGATGGTCGACGGCCCCCCGCAGGCCGACATGTTCATCCTCCTCCATGGATTCCCTGAGGGAGCCGAGTCCTGGTCACGACAGGTCGACTCGCTGGCGAAGGCAGGAAGCCTCGCGGTCGCGCCCGACCTCCGCGGCTATGGACTCACCGACGCGCCGGAGGGCACGGATAGCTATGCCATCGGCCACCTGGTCGATGATGTGGCCGCTCTGATCAAGGCGTTCGGTCGCGCGTCGGCCCACGTCGCCGGACACGACTGGGGCGCCGTCATCGCATGGTTCTTCGCTGCCCGCCATCCCGAGATGACGAAAACGCTGACGGTTCTTTCCGTCGGCCACCCGGCGGCTCTCGCGGCGGCCGCCCGCGAAGACCAGGACCAGCGGGAGCGCTCGCGTTACATCGATCTGTTTCTGATGGAGGGCAAGGCTGAGCAAGTCCTCGCCGCGGACGACTATCGGCGGCTACGGTCGATGTATGCGATCGGACCCAACCCGGAGGCTGTGCCTCGCAGTGTGATCGAGCACTTCACACGCTCGCTCGCTCGACCCGGCCGCCTCACCGCAGCCCTCAACTATTACCGCGCCAACATGAGCGCGGGCGGCGAAGCATGGGCGCAGATGGCGAACATCGGGCCGATCAAGCCGTCGACGGTCCTGCTCTGGGGCGACCAGGACCCCGCGCTGGGCAGACGCGGAGCAGAGACCACGAGCGGCCACGTCGAAGGCGACTACAGGCTCGAGGTTCTGGAAGGGGCGGGTCACTGGCTGCAGTTCGAGCGGCCTGACGAGGTGAGCCGAGCCCTCGCGGCTGCTGCAACATAGATAAGCTGTCCTCCATGCTCCAGCGCGGAGATGACAAGGAGAGGCGGTCCAGCCTGCGCCGGCTCGACGACATCCTCGACACCCTCGAGCAGCTGAACCTTCACGACCGCACTGAGCTCACGCAGAGCCTCGCCGAGAGTCTTGTTCTCCTGGGCATCGATGACCCGTTCAGCATCCCGATCCCCCAGCTCATCGAGCGGGTGTGGGCGATGCAGCAGCCGTACCTCATCACCATCGTCGTCGAGCGGCGCCGCAGGCGCCGGCGCAAGGTCGATCCCAATCTCACGGGCGGATCGGGCGTTTCCAACCCATCTCTCTGAAGGCCACAGACTGGGTCGACCTCTTCCTGCGCATTAGCGCGCGCGTGCGCGAGACAGTCATGCCGCTCTCCGGCACCGAGCGCGGGCGGGCTCAGCTCACGATCGGCGCAGGCGGCGACCGCACAATGGAGCTCGATCGCGCCGCTGAGGCCGACGTGTTCGCCGAGCTCGAGGCACTCGCGTCACGCGGCGAGAAGTTCGCGGTCCTTTCCGAGGAAGCGGGACTCCGGCGCTATGGGGCGGACTTCCCGCGCGTGCTGGTCGACCCGGTCGACGGCAGCCTCAACGCCAAGCAGGGCGTGCCGTTCTTCGGCGTCATGTTCGCGCTCGTCGACGGACCCACAATCGGCGACACGGTCGCCGGCTGCGTCGTCAACCTGATCAACGGCGAGACCTGGACCGCGATCCGCAAGCAGGGCGCACTTCGGAAAGGCGAGAAACTCGAGGTGATCCGGCGATCCGACGGCCCACGACTCGAGCTTGTCGCGTTCGAGAGCTTGCCGAAAGCGCTCACGGCCGCGCGGGGTCTTGTCCAGCGCGCGGGCAAGATCCGTATCCTCGGATCCATGGCGCTGGCGATAGCGCACACTGCCGCGGGCAGCTTCGACGCGTTCTGCGCTCCCATCCCCGTGCGGGTCTTCGACATGGCGGCGAGCCTGCTCATCGTCTCGGAGGCAGGCGGCGTCGCCACTGACGTGAACGGCAACGGGCTCGAGCCGCTGCCCTGTACGCTGGAGGCACGAACCACGCTTCTGTGCGCTCCGAATCCGGAGCTGCACTCGATTGCGATGCGCGCTTTCGGCGAGAGATGATCTTCGATCCGCACCGGACCGTCTTCGTCGTGCTCAGTTTCGAAGGGCCCGATGTGTACAGCCAGGCCGGCGGCCTCGGTGTGCGCGTGAAAGGCCTGTCGCGAGCGGTCGCACAGCTCGGCTTCCAGACATACCTCTACTTCTGTGGCGACCCCGACCTCCCCAGCGCAGAGAGCCAGGAGAACGGGCGGCTCGTCCTCCGCCGCTGGTGCCAGTGGATCTCCGCCCGCCATCGTGGCGGCGTCTACGACGGCGAGGAGGAGAAGATCCGCGATTGGAACGCGAGCCTGCCGCCCAGCCTGATCGAAGAGGTGATCGCGCCCGCGGTCGGGTCGGGCCGCAACGTGGTCGTGCTGGGGGAGGAATGGCACACCTCGTGGTCGATGAGCCTCATCTCGGATTCGCTCTACTACCGCGGGCTCCGCGATCGGGTCGTGATGCTCTGGAACGCCAACAACACATTCGGCTTTCATCGCATCAACTGGACCGTTCTCGCGCTCGCCGCCACGATCACCACCGTGAGCCGCTACATGAAGTTCAGGGTTTGGGAGCGAGGCCACAACCCGATCGTCATCCCCAACGGGATCCCACGCGCCTGGATTCGCGATGCCGACCCCGAGGCCGTGAGCGACCTGAGGGCAGCGGCCGGAGCAGACCATTTCTGCTTCAAGATCGGCCGCTTCGATCCGGACAAGCGCTGGATGATGGCTGTGACGGCGGCGGGCTATCTGAAGCGGCACGGTAAACGAGTGAGGTTGCTCATCCGCGGAGGGCGCGAGCCTCACGGTGGCGAGGTGCTCACGCACGCGCAGCATCAGGGCCTCAACATCCTTCACGTCGACTCGCCCGCGGAGCCGGCAGGGCTCGCCGCCGTGTTCCGTCAGCATCCGGAGGCCGACGTGGTCAACCTCACGAGCTTCGTCAGCGATCCGATGCTTGGCGTGATCTATCCCACATGTGACGCCGTGCTCGCCAACTCAGGACACGAGCCGTTTGGACTTGTGGGCCTCGAGGTGATGGCGGCGGGCGGGCTGGCGGTCACCGGCGCCACTGGAGAGGATTACGCAAGTGCGTATCGAAATGCGCTGGTGCTCGAGACCGACGACGCGATCGAGCTCGTGACCGAGCTCAACCTCATCCAGCAGCGACCGAAGCTGGCGGCGGCCATCCGCCGCCGCGGACGCACGACAGCTCGCACGTATACATGGGAGAAGGTGATCGACCAATTGCTGCTGCGGGTCGAGTTCGCCGCTGCGCAGCAGGCGGTGAGACTTCCTCTAGGGCCGGCGTCCGGCGTCGAGATACCAGGCCGCCGTCCGCGTAGGAGCGAGGCCCCTCTTGGCTGAGAACCTCGTCGTCTACGCGACCGTTCACCAGCCACGTCGCCTGCGGCTGCCCGCCCAGGTTGTGCCCGCCGGCACCGCGCCCGAGTCCATCTCCGACTTCCTCTTCGACGAAGCGCTCGATCGCCACTACTTCGAGCAGGTGGCGGCGAGCTCGTACACCCCCGCTGCGGCCATGTTCATCGACCTCACGAGGCGCGGCTGGAAGATGTCGATCGGCTTCAGCAACTCATTCCTGGTCCAGGCGGAGAGATGGGCGCCGAAGGTGCTCGCCGGCTTCAAGAAGCTGTGCGCGAGCCCGAACGTCGAGATCGTCAACGTCGAGCCCTATCACTCGTGGCTGCTCTACCTGGACATCGTGGGCTTCAAGGAGGCCATGCTCACCGGGCGCCAGCGCCTCGAGGAGCTGTTCCAGAAGCCGATCGCGGTCACGGACACCACCGAGATGTTCATGTCCAACGACGTGTACTTCGCGCTCCAGCAGTGCGGGTTCAACGCCGCGTTCATGGAGGGTCGCGACTGGCAGCTCGGCTGGCGCGAGTCGACCCACGTCTACCAACACCCGCTGCAGCGGCTGAAACTGCTCATCCGCCATCACGACCTATCCGACGACGTCGGCTATCGCTTCTCCAATCGCCACTGGAAACACTGGCCGCTGATGGCCGATACCTATGCCGGATGGGTGCGCGACACCTGGGGCGAGATCGTTGCCTTGGGCTGGGACTTCGAAACTTTCGGCGAGCACCACCGCCGTGACACGGGAATCTTCGAGTTCACAAGCGTGCTGGCCCAGGAGCTGAAGAAGCGAAAGGTTCGCATGCTGCTCCCGTCCGAAGCGGCCGCCGAGCTCGGCGCCCGACGCCTGGAGGTCCCGGTCAACGAATATGGAACGACATGGGCGGGCGAGGGCGGCATGGAGTTCTTCCTGGGCAACGAGGCCCAGCAGGGCCTTTTCAGGCTGATGCACCACGCGTATTCGAAGGCGAAGCTGACCGGTGACCCGCGCATCGTTGAGATCGCAAGGTGGCTGCTCCAGTCCGACAACCTGCACCTCATCCAGTGGTTCGGACGCTGGGGCAGCGAGGCCGAGGTGAGCGCTTACTTCACGCCCGACGAATGGTGGGAGCTCGGTGCTCTCGGTATCCTGCGCGAGCAACAGCGTGTGTACATCAACTTCATCCGTGCCCTTGACGAATACGCTAAGTAGCGAATGAAACCTCTAAACGTCGCTTTCGTCTGGCACATGCACCAGCCTTACTACAAGGACGACCTCACCAGCACCTACCTGCTGCCGTGGGTTCGCCTGCGCTCGGCCAAGGACTACTTCAAGATGCCGGCGCTGCTCGACGCCTACCCCAAGATCCGCGCGACGTTCAACCTCGTGCCCTCGCTGCTCGCGCAGATCGAGGACTACGGCAAGGAGGAGTCCGTCGACCTCTTCCTCAACCTCAGCAAGCGTGATGCGGCCGAGCTTTCGTCAGAGGAGCGCGGATTCATCATCCGCTGGATGCGCGAGTCGCCCAAGGCACTCAGGGTGCAGCAGTCGCCGCGCTACCTCGAGCTTGCCTCGCGCCAGCCCGACGCGCAGTTCACGGCGCAGGACATGCGCGACCTCCAGGTCTGGTTCAACCTCGCGTGGTGCGACCCCGCGTGGGCGGAGAACGATCCCCGACTCGCCGAGCTGAAGCGGAAGGACCGCGACTTCTCCGAGTCCAACAAGGCACCCCTTTTCGAAGCGCAGATGGAGATCATGCAGAAGGTCATCCCGAAGTACCGCGAGCTGGCCGAGCGCGGCCAGGCTGAGCTGACCTTCTCTCCTTATTACCATCCGATCCTCCCGCTTCTGGCCAGCGTCGACTCCGCGCGCACTGCGAACCCACAGATGCAGCTGCCGGAGCGCCACTTCTCGCATCGCGAGGACGCCGAGCGACAGATCGAGCTGGGGCAGGGGCTGTTCGAGCGCCTGCTCGGCAGGCGGCCGACGGGCATGTGGCCGTCGGAGATGGCGGTGGGGGAGACCGTCGCCGGCCTGGCGGTGCGGGCGAAGGTCGATTGGATGATCAGCGACGAGGAGGTGCTCGCACGCTCGCTCGACACGCATTTCTATCGCGACAGCGAAGGGCGGGTCAACGCCCCCGACCAGCTCTACCGGCCTTTCCTTCTAGAGCGCGATGGCAAATCACTGTCGATGGTTTTCCGCGACTCCGCGATCTCCAACTCGATCGGCTTCGACTATCAGCGCATGCCGTCGGTCGATGCCGCGCGCACCCTGGTCGGGCGGCTGAAGCGCATTCGCGAGCAGCAGGGCGACAAGGAGTACCTGGCGGTGATCGCCCTCGACGGCGAGAACGCTTGGGAGTTCTACCCGCGCGACGGGCACGACTTCTTGAACGCCCTCTACACCGAGCTGGAGGCGACACCCGACATCGTCACCACAACAGTGTCCGACTTCCTGCGCGAGCACGTGCCACAGCAGAACCTCCATCATCTGCACACGGGCAGCTGGATCGGCGCCAGCCTCGATACGTGGATCGGCGACCCGGAGCACAACGTCGCGTGGGATCTGCTCGCCGAGACGCGGACGTGGCTCGAGGAGCAGTCGCGCCAGCGGCCGCAGCTTTCTGACGCGGCAGCGCTCGGGTGGCGCGAGATCCTCATCACCGAGGGCAGCGACTGGTTCTGGTGGTTTAGCCGCAAGCACGACTCGGGCATGGACACGATCTGGGACAACCAGTTCCGGCTGCACCTTCGCAACGTGTACAAGCTGCTCGGGCAGCGTGCGCCCGCGCGACTGTTCCAACCGATCATCCAGCGCGCGCCGACGCTGGAACGCCACGTGCCCACGGAAGCCATCAGCCCCAAGTCACGCAGCGATGCTGCATGGAAGAAGGCCGGCTACTACGTCGTGGGCTCGGGCTTCGGCGCGCTGCACAGGCCGGCGGGAGTTGTCGAGCGTGTCTTCTACGGCGGTGACGCCGAGCGGCTCTACGTTCGCATCGACAGCCCGCGCTCGCCGAAGGAGCTCGACTCTCAAAAGATCGAGTTCTGGCTGTACTGCTCGGGCGTTCCCGCGGACGGCAGCGATGGCAAGCTCGAGCTTCCACTGGCCGTGACGGCGGCGGGGGACTTCGGTTTCGATGCCGCGCACGTGGTGCGGATCGTCCCTCGCTCCAAGGGCGCGGCCGTGAGCGTGGCGCGTGTAAACGAGGCCCAGACGCGCGCCGAGCCCGTGGCCGAGTACGACGAGGCGGATCCGTTCTTCATCTCGATCCCGTTCAAGATGCTCGGCCGGCGGGGCGGGGACACGATGGAGATCGCGCTGGTGGTAAGCCGCGAGGGCCGCGATATCGAGCAGGTGCCCCCTTCGGGCTCGCTCGGGCTGCGCATCCCAGGTGACGGCGCCGCGGCAAGCGCGCCCGAAAAGAAGCAGCTCAAAGTGCTGGTCGCCACGTCCGAGCTGACTCCGTTTGCCAAGTCGGGAGGCGTCGCGGACGTGGCCGCATCGCTGTCGAAGGAGCTGCGCCGCCTCGGCCATGACGTGAGAGTCGTGATGCCGCGATACCGCCAGGTCGACATCGGCAAGCATGGTCTCGAGCCGGTGGTCCGCGACATGCAGGTGCCGTTCGGCAGCCAGACCCTACCCGCGACGATCTTCCAGGGCAAGCTGGGCGACATGATCGTCTACTTCGTCGACTGCCCTCCTCTCTACGACCGAGACGGCATGTATGGATTCGGCGACGACGACGCCCGATCTGTCTATTTCTCGCGGGCGCTGCTCGAGATGCTGCCGGCGCTGAACTTCGCCCCCGACGTCATCCACATCCACGACTGGTATGCCGCCCTGGTGCCGAACCTGATCGATCGCATCTACACCGAGGGACCGACCGCCGAGGTGGCGACCACCCTGACCATCCACAACCTCGCCGCCCAGGGCGTCTTCGGTTTCGGCGCGTTGACGCTCGCCGGCCTCGACAAGTGGGGCCTGATCCGCGTTGGCATCCCTGGCCTCGACAACGTCGTCAACGTCCTCGGCAGGGGCATCCACTTTGCCGACGTCGTCAACACGGTGAGCGAGCGGTATGCGGCGGAGATCCAGACACCCGAGTTCGGCGAAGGCTTGGACGAGCTCATTCGCGCACACGCCCACAAGCTGCATGGAATCGTCAACGGGATCGACTACGAGATCTTCGATCCGCATCGCGATCCCAACATTCCGCACCATTACTCAATCTCTGCGATCGAGCCCAAAGCCCTGTGCCGCGCGGAGCTGCGCAGCGAGCTCGGGCTGGAGCAGACCGACCGGCCTCTGTGCGCGATGGTCTCGCGGCTCTATGACGTCAAGGGACTCGACCTGGTCGAGCAGGCGATGCCCGCTCTCATGCAGTTCGGCGTGCAAGTGGTGGTAATCGGCACCGGCGACCGCCGCTACGAGGACATGTTCCGGCGCTATGCAGGGGAGCGCCCGGCGCAGGTCGCCGCGGCCATCGGTTTCGATGCTCCACTCGCGCAGCGGACCTACGCCGGGGCGGACATGCTGTGGATGCCCTCGCGCTACGAGCCCGGCGGCCTGGCGCAGCTCATCGCCCTCCGCTACGGGACGATCCCCGTGGTGCGATCCACGGGAGGGCTTGCGGACACGATCAAGGACTACAACCCCATCGCGTCCAAGGGCAATGGGTTCACGTTCACGCCTTATGACCCCTGGCAGTTCTTCGGCACCGTCGTGCGAGCGGCGGAGACGTACCGGCATCCGTCGGTGTGGACGTGGCTGATCCGGCGGGCGATGAGCGAAGACGTCTCGTGGTCGCGATCAGCGCAGCGCTACGTGCAGTTGTATCAGGCCGCGATCGCGGCCCGCCGCGAACGACGGGGCATCACAGCCGTCGCCGGCTGAGTTTTCCTCCCCTCTGTGTGGGGAGGTCGCGACTGACCCTAGCCTCCCCAGTCGGGAAGAAGTCGGAGCTGCTCAACTCGACGGGCGCCGGGTGCGTACGCCTCTTCGAAATAGTCGATGACCATCCGCCGAGCGGAGAAATCCGTGACGACGTATCGGATCGATGCCCGCATCATCTCCACCCAGCGCTGCGGAATCCCATTCGTGTCGCGATCGAAGAATATCGGGATAACCTCGCGCTCGAGGAGGCGGTAGAGGCCCTCAACTTCCGCCTGGTCATCGACGTCGGGGCGGTCGAGGGTCGCGCCTGAAGGGATCGCCCAACCAAGCTCGGGCCGGTAAGCCTCGTCCCACCAGCCATCGAGGATGCTGACGTTCAGCACGCCGTTCGCCCCGGCCTTCATGCCGCTCGTGCCACTGGCTTCGAGAAAACGGCGCGGATTGTTCAACCACACGTCGGCGCCGTGTACGAGCTGGCGGGCGATCGCGAGGTCGTAGTCCTTGAGGAACGTGACGCAGGGCTCCTCCCGCGACATCCTCACCACGCTGGCGACGATGTCCTTGCCCAGCTGGTCGGCCGGATGCGATTTGCCTGCGAAGAGAAGCTGCACAGGGCGCTTGGTGTTACGCAGCAGCTTGTTGAGACGGGCGCGGTCCTGCAGCAGCAGGTTGGCCCGCTTGTAGGGCGCGAAGCGGCGTGCAAACCCGAACGTGAGCGCGTTTTCGTCCATCAAGTCGCCGTCGACCGCCCTCGAGCGCGCGACCTGAAGCAGGTTTCGCTTCAACCCTAGGTGCACGGCCCACAGTTCCGCTTCAGGTATCTCGAAGACGGCCTGCCATCGTCCGTCCTGGCCATCGAGGTCCCACCAGTCGGGACCGACGTAGCGGCGCAGCAGCGCGGCGATTTCGGGCGCCAGCCAGGTAGGCATGTGGACGCCGTTGGTCACCGAGCCGATGGGCACCTGCGATTCCGGCAGGCCACGCCACGCGTCCTTCCACAGGCGGCGCGATACCGCGCCGTGGAGGCGGCTCACCCCGAACGACTGGTCGGCGAGGCGCAGCGCGGCATAGGTGGTCACGAGCCTGTCGCGCGGATCGCCGGGACGCTGCCGGCCCAGGTCCATGAACCGGTCGAACGAGATGCCGACCTCGGACAGATAAGGATGGAGCAGGTCCCACACCAGGCCGGGCTCGAAGTAATCGCTGCCCGCGGCGATCGGCGTGTGAGTCGTGAACACGATGCCCGCGCGCGCGACCAATCGCGCCTCCTCGAGCGTCATCTGCCGCGACGCGCGCAGCTCGCGGATGCGCTCCATCGCGCAAAGGAAGCTGTGGCCCTCGTTGAGGTGGAACACCCCGGCGACCATTCCCAGAGCTCGCAGCGCACGCACGCCGCCGATGCCGAGCACGATCTCCTGGCGGAGTCGCCGATCTGGCTCGGGCACGTACAGGCGGTCGGTTATGGAGCGAAGGTCGGGCGGATTGGCTTCCAGGTCTGTGTCGAGGAGGAAGAGCGGGACGCGGCCGACCTGCGCGCGCCAGACGCCGATCTTGACCTTGCGCTCGCCGATCGGAGCGTCGACCTCGACCCCTTCGACCCTGCGCACCGGGAGCTCGTCGCCGCGGTTCTCGAAGTACACCTCGACCTGGCGCCCATCGGCGTCGATCTCCTGGCGCCCGAACCCCTGCTTGTAGAAGAGGCCCACCGCCACGAGCGGCAGGCCGAGGTCGCTGGTGGCTTTCAGATGGTCGCCGGCGAGGACTCCGAGACCGCCCGAGTAGATCGGCAGGCACTCGGCTAGCCCGAACTCGAGCGAGAAGTAGGCGATCACCAGCGGCGCGCGCGCATCCATGAATGGCGGGCGGCGGTCGTAGTACTCGCGATACGCGGCGCGAGCCTGCTCGAGAGCCTGGCGGACCTCATCGTGCTCGAGGGCCTTGGCGACTCCGGTGTCGCCAAGCTGGGTCAGCAGCAGCACCGGGTTCTGGCGCGTCGACTCCCAGCGTTCGGGGTCGAGTGCGCGAAACAGCCCTTCGATGCGCGGCTCCCACGTCCACAGGAGGTCGTGGGCGAATTCGTTCAGCTCGTCATTCAAGAACTACGATGGTATTCGGTAGAGGGAAAGGGATATGAAGGCCGTGGTCATGGCGGGCGGCGAGGGTTCTCGCCTGCGTCCCCTTACGAGCCGGCAGCCTAAACCGCTCGTGCCGGTCGCGGGGCGGCCGATTATGGAGCACATTCTCCTGCACCTGCGCCGCCACCAGATGCGCGAGGTGATCGCGACCGTGCAGTACCTCGGCGCATCGATTCGCAATTACTTCGGCGACGGTTCCGAGCAGGGGGTCGCGCTGAGCTACTCGGTCGAGGATTCACCGCTGGGCACGGCCGGCTCGGTCATGCTGGCCCGCCAGCAGCTGAGCGAGGCGTTCCTGGTCATCTCCGGCGACGCGCTCACTGACATCGACCTGGGCGCGGCCGTCCGCTTCCACCGTGAGCGCCGCGCGCTGGCCACCATCGTCCTCAAGCCGGTGCCCAACCCGCTCGAGTACGGGGTCGTGGTGGTCGACGAAGGGGGCGCAGTGCAGAGGTTCATCGAGAAGCCCAGCTGGGGCGAGGTCATCTCTGACCTCGCCAACAGCGGCATCTATGTACTCGACCCGGCGGTGTTCGACTTCTTCAGGCCTGGCGAGGTCACCGACTGGTCGGGCGACGTGTTCCCCAAGCTGCTGAAGCAGGGAGAGCCGGTGTTCGGCTGGGTCACATCCGGCTACTGGGAGGACGTCGGCAGTCACGCCGCGTACGTGAAGGCGAACTTCGATTGTCTCGAGGGCCGCGTCAAGGTCGACATCCCGGCCGAGCGCAAGGGGGATGGACTCTGGATCCACGAGGAGGCGGAAATATCCGACGGGGCGCGCGTCGACGGGCCGGCGCTGATCGGAGCGGGCGCGAAGGTGCGTTCTGGGGCCTGGGTCAACGGGCCGTGCGTGATCGGCGGATACACGACCATCGACTCCGGTGCGAAGGTCTCCAACTCGATCCTTTGGGACCACTCGTACGTCGGCATCAACTCGCGGCTCCGCGGCTCGGTCGTCTGCCGATCCGTGACCGTCAAGAACGGATGCCTGCTCGAGGAAGGCAGTGTCATCGGCAGCGAGGTCGTACTCGGCGCGGGCGTGACCGTGAACGCCAACGTGCGCATCTGGCCGAACAAGGAGGTCGAGCCGGGGGCGGTGGTGCACGACTCGATCATCTGGGCCGGGTCGTGGAAGCGCGGGCTGTTCAGCTCGTACGGGTTGAATGGCCTCATCAACGTGGAGTTCACGCCGGAGTTCGCCTCCCGATTGGGGGCGGCGGTGGGCGCCCTGAGTCCCAAAGGGACCGAGATCGCGATCTCGCGCGACTACACGCGGGCCTCGCGAATGATCCACCGAGCCTTGATGTCCGGAATGATCTCTTCAGGCGCGAACGCCACCGACCTCTCCGTGCTGCCCGCCCCGGTTGCTCGCTATTGGGCCCGCCACAACCACGTCTCGGCGCTGCACGTTCAGACGTCGCCTGTCGACCCGCGCTCGGCCGACATCCGCCTGTTCGATGACCGCGGCCTCGACATCGACAGCCGCACCGAGCGGAAGCTCGAGAGCCTGTACTTCCGCGAGGACATCCGGCGTGTCCTTCATTACGAGATGGGCCGCATCGTTAGGCGCGACAGCCAGACCGACCGCTACATCGAGGACATGGTGGCGAAGCTCGACCTCGAGACAGCGCGCGGTGCCGCGTCAAAGATTCTGATCGACTACAACAACGGCGCTGCCGCGCTCGTGCTTCCGCGGGTCCTTCAGGAGATGAACTGCACGGTCATCCCGCTCAACGCCTCGCCGGCCGAGATCGTGTTCGAGGAAGACGAGTCCGCGTTCCGTGGCCGCATGCAGGAGATGGGAGTCATCACCGCCGCGGTGAAGGCCAAGCTCGGAGTCTTTGTCGACTCGCCTGGTGACCGTTGCTTCCTGGTCGATGAGACGGGCGAGGTGCTCGATCACGACACCGCGTTCGCGGTGCTGTGCCAGCTGGCGCTGATGGTGAAGCCGGGGATGCTGTTGGGGCCGGCATCGTCGTCCCTGGCCTTCTCGATGATCGCCGACAGGATGAACGGCCGTTTCGTGCCGACCAAGATCACGCCTGGCGCCGTGCTGCGCGCGGCGCAGCACGCCGACACGGTGCTGGCGTCGGACGGAGCTGGCGGCTACTGCTGGCCGGATTTCGCGGTGGCGTTCGACGCGATCTTCACCACCGTCCGCGTTCTCGAGCTGCTGGCGCAGACCGGCGTCTCGATCGGCTCCATGAAAGCCAAGATCCCAGCGGTCTCGCACAAGAAGGCGGTGGAGTTCTGCCCCTGGGACATCAAGGGCCGGGTTATGCGGACGATGATGGAAAGGCACCTTAAAGACCGGGTCGACCTCACCGACGGCGTCAAGGTGTTTGTGGACGGGGGCTGGGTGCTGGTCGTCCCGGACGCCGACCGCCCGGAGTACCACGTCATCGCCTCCACCCTCGACCCGGTCCGATCTCAGCAGCTCGTGGACGAGTACTCGGCTCTCGTGCGGTCGGTGGTGGCGGTGGCCGCCCCGGAGTCCGAGGGCGTGGTTGAAAAAACCTAGTCCCCTAGAATCGAAGCCGCCGAGCGG
>VBHX01000196.1 GCA_005879945.1 Chloroflexota bacterium
CGGGTCTCGAGCAGGGTCAGCACCCGTAGGAGGCGGGCGGACGTATTCAGCATCCTTTCTTCGATCTTGAATCTTATTGAGGAAGGGATCTTGCCGCAATGCCAGATAGCCTTCGATCCATGTTTGAAAGCAATTTAGGAGGAGGTTGGTCATGACTCGAAGCTCGTCCCCGGCTCGGGTGGTGCTCGCCACGGTGGGTGTGGCGATGGCTCTGCTGCTGGCCGCGCTCGACCAGACGATCGTGGGCGTGGCGATGCCCCGAATCGTCTCGGAGCTGCACGGCCTGAACTACTACGCGTGGGTCACGACGGCCTACCTGATCACATCGACGGCCCTGGTCCCGGTGGCAGGCAAGCTCGGCGACATGTTCGGCCGCAAGCCGTTTCTGCTCGCGGGCATGATCGGTTTCGTCGCCGCATCGGCGCTTTGCGGCACCTCGCAGAACATGGTCGAGCTGGTGCTGTTCCGAGGCTTGCAGGGAGTCTTCGGAGGTGTCCTGTTCGCGTCCACGTTCGCGGTGCTGGCCGACGTCTTCCCGCCGGCGCAGCGGGCCAAGATGAGTGGGCTGTTCGGCGCTGTTTTCGGGCTCTCCTCGGTCGTGGGCCCAACGCTCGGTGGCTTCTTGACCGATGGTCCGGGGTGGCGTTGGGTCTTCTACGTCAACATCCCGCTGGGGATCGCGGCCGTGATCCTCGTGGCCTCGCAGCTCCCATTCGTGCGCTCTGGCGCCCGCCTGCGTGACATCGATTGGGTCGGGACCGGTCTGCTCTTTGCCGGCCTCACGCCGCTGCTGATCGCGTTGTCGATGACCCGAGATCACGCATGGGTTTCACCCCAGGTGCTGGGGCTGCTCGCCATGGCCGGCATTGCTCTCGCAGCGTTCTATCTCATCGAGCGCCGGGTCGAGCATCCTGTCGTTCCATTCCAGCTGTTCAAGCTCAACGTCTTTGCCGTGCCGGCCGTTATCTCCTTCTTCAGCGGGATCGGCATGTTCGGCGCCGTCATCTTCGTCCCGCTCCTGTACCAGGGCGTTCTTAGTGTCAGCGCCACCAACTCGGGGCAACTTCTGACGCCGATGATGCTGGCCGTGGTCGTCACAGCTACCGCCACCGGCGCGCTCATCGGGCGGATTCCGGCGTATCGGTTCCTGGCCACCACCGCGTTGGGTGTGATGATCCTGGGCCTGGTCCTGCTCGCCCGGATTGGTCCGTCGTCGAGTCCATTCGAGGTGACCCTCGACATCATCATCATCGGGGCCGGTCTCGGTGTGACCTTCCCGCTCACCCTCGTCGTGATCCAGGCCGGCTTGCCCCATCAGCTCATCGGCGTGGGCACGAGCCAGCTCACCTTCTGGCGCAGCCTCGGAGGGACGATCGGGACGGCCATCCTTGGCTCGGTCCTGACCAACCGCATGCCCGTCCCTTACAGCAGGCTCGGCCTGGCCGGCACATTGCACGACCTGTTCCTGGCGGCCGCGGTGGTCGCCGCCGTATCCGTGATCGCGAGCCTGTTCTTGCGCGAGGTCCCTCTCACGCGCGAGGCGGAAAGCGTGCCCGCGGAGATCGAGGCCGCTGCTTAGCGCAACGTCCTGAAGGTGGCGGGCGGGAAACCGCCGGCCACCTTTTCAGACGACCTGGTCGGTCTGATCTCCGGTGGAGTCTTCCTCTTCGATCAGGGGATCCTCGTCGCTGGCCGAATATCGATCGCGGACCTCGGCTCCGCCGGTTTCGGAATCACCGATCCCTTCGTCCGAATCCACATCGATCAGCTCACCCGCCCGCCGATCTTCTTCGAGCAGCTGCGCATAGGCGCGTTGAGCCTCGTCCCACGTCTCGTACTCCCAGAACTCCGTGCCCTCGGGTACCTCGACACCCTCGGTCTCGTCCAGGCCGTGCTGGAAGACGTATCCGAGACCGTTGTCGGGATCCTGAATCAGAGACAGGAATCGTTCGCCCGTCAGCTCCGCTCGCTGCGCTGCCTGGCCGCTGTTCTCGAGATCGAAGAGGCGGGTGATCACCTGCTCTTCGCTTCGCTCTTCCATACCTTTTCCATTCTGGCTCAACACAAGGCCGCGCGTCGTCCGCAAGGATGAGCCCGAGAATCATTCCAAAGCCTGACGACGCTTGACCTCGGAGGATCTACCTTCCCGGTCATGAAATTGACTCTGCGTCCACTGCTCACAGCCGGTCTCGTCGGTCCGCTGCTGTTCATCGTCGTGTTCTTGGTCGAGGGGATCACACGACCCGGTTACAGCGCCTGGCGGCACTACGTCAGCCAGTTGGCGACCGGTAATTCTGGATGGGTGCAGGTCGTCAATTTCGTTGTCTGCGGAGCTCTGGTGATCGGCTTCGCATTCGGCTTGCGCCAAACTCTCAGGCCTGGCCGAGCCTCTCTCGCCGCTCCGATCCTCATGGGTCTATTTGGATCGGCGCTGATCGTTGCGGGCGTCTTCTCCACCGACCCCGCCCTTGGCTATCCGGTCGGCGCGCTGCCGATCCACACAACTCACGGTATGGTCCACGGGCTGGCCGGCCTGGCCGCCTTCAGCCTGCTTCCGGTCACCGCTCTCGTCATGGCATGGCGCTTCTCGGCTGACTCCGCAACGCGACGTTGGGCGATGTACTCGGCCGCGATTGGCTTGCTAATCATCGGCTGCTTCATAGCCAGCACCGCTTTCTCGGTCTTGGACGAGCGGGGCGTCTTAACGAACGCACCAACAGGTTTCGTCCAGCGCGTGGCCATCATCGGCGGCTGGACATGGATCGCGATGGTTGCGCTGCGACAACTCCGACTTGGCGCGGCAATAATGAACCCGTGAGTGACTCGTCTGCTTCCCGACGAGGACGAGTGAACCTCGAGAAGCAGATGCGCGAGATCGAGCGGCTGCGTTCGGAGATGAGCGCGAAGCGACCCGCTCAGCGAACAGTGACGACGCGGGCGGTGGCGCGAATCATCGAAGACGTGCACCTCGAGGGTCGCATGGGCAAGTTCACGGTCGAGGCAGACGAGCCGTTCGCCCGCGGCGGAACCGAGAAAGGCGCGTCGCCATTGCAGTTCCTGATGATGGGAACAGCCTTTTGACTGCTGACCCAGCTGGCGCGGTTCGCGCCGCTCTACGAGGTGCAGATCGACGACGCGAGCGCCGATGTGAGGGCGACCTTTCGCAACACGGAGAAGTACGACGTGGATGACGCTCCCGCGTACTTCGAGAAAGTACAGATCAAGCTCGAGATCGTGAGCCCCGCGAGCGGTGACCAGGTGAAACGGCTGGCAGCCCACGCCGAGCGCGCGTGCCACGCGGCTCAGAGCCTGCGGCATCCAATTCCGGTAGTGCTCGAGACCGCGCTGAACGGAGCCGCCCTGACCGACTGAGGGGGATCAGCCGCAGCGAATGAACTCGAGCGGCGCGCGATGGAGCCTCTCGACCCCGGTCTTGGTGACCCTGACGAGCTCTCCCACCTGGACACCCATCCGCTGGTCCTCGCTGACGACGTTCGGCTGTATGACAACGAGCATGTTTTCGCGATAGGTGAAGGTTGCCGGCTTGCCCTTCGTGGTGCGTCGGGTCCGCACGTACGGCGCGTAAACGCCACCCACCGCCATGTGCACCAGGTCGTCGCAGATCGTATAGCCGGCTCGATGGATGTCTTCGGCCACCTCAACCAGCTGAGCCGAGGTGGTTCCATCGCACAGCGTGCCGATGATCCTGTCGAAAACGCTCACCGCCACCTCGTGCATCCGCAGGTACTTGGCCGTCGGTTCGGCGCCCACAGCGAAGCAGCGCAGGACCTGGCCCCAATATCCGTGATGCATCGCGCTGAGCTCGGTGAGGATGACGTCGCCCGCAGCAAGGCGGCGTGACGACTGGACCTGCGCAGGCACGCAGAGCGACGGCGCGTCCATCGGCGTCGTACCGACGTAGTGGATGTGCGTGCGGCCGCCCAGGTGGTAATAGGCTGCCTGAACGATCGCGGCGAGGTCGTGCTCCGACAGTCCAGGTCGGGCCTCACGCGCGAGAGCGTTGATCGCAAGGTCGCTGAGCTCTGCGCCGATGCGCGCCCAGTCGATCTCTTCCTCGCTCTTGACCAGGCGCTGCTCCGTCAGGATCCGCTGGACGTCGACCAACTCGGCGTGAGAGCAGAGGCCTTGCAGCGTCATCCAGTAGGAGTGGGTCGCGGGCCCGCCTATTCCGATCCGCCTCGAACCGAGGCCGCGCTGGTTCAGCTCTGTCGCAGCCGTCTCGGCAAGGTCGTCTCCGCCCCAGCGAACGTCGTCGACGATCGAGACGCGCCGCGCATCGGCCACGTGATTCGCGTAGTTGACCCACAGGACCGGCTCGCCTTCAGCGGGGAATAGGAGCAGGATGATCTCCCGCGCAGCCGCATGGCGCCGCGCGAACTCCTCTTTGGAGAAACGCGGAACCCCCGCGTTCTCAGCCACGCAGCTGTTCGGCCAGCCAGTCGGCCATCAGGGGCCGGTACTTGTAGGCGATGTTGTTACAGACGTGGTTTCCATCGGGGTACATGACGAGCGTCGCGTTGGGCGCCTCGCGAGCGATGCGCTCGGCCTGTGCCGGTGGAAACAGCCGGTCCTTGGCGCCGTGGATGACCAGCATCGGCTGACCGACCCGGTCGAGCATGCCTTCGAGGTTCAGGGTGTACGCCTTGCGCTTGGCCTCGGCCTCGTCCGCGGACTTCGTATAGAAGATATAGCCACCTTTGGTCAGCGGGTTGAGCGCGTCCCAGCAGTCGCCCAGGTTGTAGGGCCCGGACAGCGCCACGACCGCGCGAATCCGCGGCTCATACGCGGCGGCCCGGGGCCCATAGATCGCGCCCATGCTGATGCCCATCAGGCCGGCGCGATCGAGGTCGACGTCGAGCCGAAGGCGTTCGAGCTCATCGATCACGGGCGTGACAACTGTCTCCCAGTTGGGCCGGATCGCGAAATGGACGGAGTTCTCAGACTGCCCCGGGCCTTCCATCGTCAGGGTCGCGAGGCCACGTCTGATGAAATCCTCCTCGATGGCATAGAGCTCCTCTTTGGATGAGTCGAGTCCAGGGACGATGAGCACGAGCGGAGACCTGCGATCTGTCTCCGGGCGCCGCAGGTTGGCTGGGACGAACCTGCCCTCGAACGGGATCTCGAGCCGCTGGCCAGGCGGATCGAGATGGGGGAGCGCCTCCCGATACACCGCCACCGAGCGGTCCCGCAGCTCCGCGTGCAGGCTCAGCTCCTCAAACCACAGGAACTTGCCCAGGTGGTAGCACCAGGCCGCGCGCTGAAACGCCTGGGCTGCTGAAAGCTGCCGGCCACGTTCTTGTGCCTCTCGGCCGAGGCCTTCGTGCATCAGTCCCACGGCCCGCCAGTTGGGGCCCCAGTCTTTCCACTCGGTGGTCTTCGCGACTGTTTCGTCGAAGTCATTGACGTCGATTCCGTTGGCGACAAACCGCGGCCGCCAGTGGTGCGCCGCGACCTGGACCCGGTTCGGGGTCTCCTGCGCGCTCATCGTTCCACCGCGTCCTTGTTCGCCGTGGCTGCCTCGAGGCTCGAGCCCAGATCACGCAGCAGCACTTCGGCGCAGTTGCGGCCGGGAAGGCCCGAAACCGATCCGCCTGGGTGGGTGCACGCGCCGTTCTGATAGAGGCCGGCGATCGGGGTCCGGTAATCCGACCAGCCCTCGACCGGCCGGAACCACCCGCTCTGCGCCGGCGAGTTCGCCCCGCCATGACATGACCCGCGCCAGTTCGCGGGATTGCGGCGCTCGAGGTCGAGCGGGCTGTCCACGTGCTCGCCGAGGACCATGTCTCTCGATAGGTTCGTTGCGAGGCGGGCAACCTTGTCGAAGAGCTGGTTCGACACGTCGGACTTGATCCGATCCCACTGCTCCGGCCCACCGGCGAGCTCGTACGGCAGAAAGCTGACGAGCTTGAACGTGTGCCTGCCGGCCGGTGCCCGCGACGGGTCGATCACCGTCGGCGTGAGCGCCAGAACCACCGGCTCATTCAAATCGATCCGACCGCTCCGATATCCACGGAGCACGGCTTCATATGCTTCCAGCGATTCAAGCGCACCGGCCGTCACGCTCGGCATTGCACGGTCATGAGTTTTGAACAGCGGAGCCTCGCTCATTGCATAGTGCGTCACGAACATCGTGAGGTTGGGTTCCCACCGGTCGACGCCGGCGCTGTACGCGGCCGGCAGATTCTCCTCACCGACCAGGCCGCCGATTTGCTTGACGTGGATCGTGGAAACGATCGCCCTGCCGGCCTCGTAGGTCGCGCCGTCCGCCGTCTCCACCGACGTCGCATGTCCGCCTTCGACGGCGATGCGAACGATGGGCTTCGACGTGAGGATCGTGCCTCCTTTCTCCTCGATGATGCGGGCGAGGGCCATCGGCAGATGAATCGACCCGCCCTCGGGCAGGATCCAGCTGAAGCGCTGCCGCCCCGCCACGAGGGAAAACGCCATCAGCCCGGTCTCGGGCTCGTCGAGCGGGTGGAGGGTCATGAACGCGATCCACGCGAAGAACGCGCGCACATGGTCGTCTCGGAATCGCTCCTTGATGATGTCCACTGCGGTGGCCCGCCGGATGCGAAGCATCTCTTCGCCCAGCGGGGTCTGGCGCGTGGCTGCGTCGACCTCTTCGGGTGGACGCGGGGCGGACGCTCGCTCGGCGTTGACCCCCGCCGCCATCTTGTCCCAGTCCGCAAGCAGCTCGCGATAGGCCGAGGCATCCGGCTGCGAGAACCTTGCCAGCTCGGCGCATGTTCGGTCCAGGTCGCGCCACATGGTGATGGAAGCACCATCAAGGAAGGGCATCGTGAAAACGGGATCCGGGTAGAGGTACTTGAGCCCGTAGCGATCGAGGCCGAGCTCGTTGTTGCGCATGAGCGGGTTGCTCTGAATCAGGTTGTGCGCCGTCGCGCAGGGGTCGTGGATGTAGCCGGGCAGGGTCAGCTCCTCGCAGGTGGTGTTGCCGCCGATGCGCGGCGCGCCCTCCAGCACGAGCACGCGGAAACCGGCGCGCGCGGCGTATGCGGCCGTGACCAGGTTGTTGTGTCCCGCGCCGGCGAAGACGATGTCGTAGCCGCTCACGCCGTCGCTCCCAGGTAGAGCCGCGCGATCTCCGGGTTGTTCAACACCTCGACGCCGGGACCTTCGAGGCGCACCCGTCCGCTCTCCATGACCACTCCATGCGAGGCGATGCCGAGGCCTGAGCGGGCGTTCTGCTCGACCAGCAGCAGCGTGCGCCCCGACCTGTTCATCTCGCGCACGGTGTTGAAGACCAGGGTTCGCGTCTTGGGGTCCAAACCCATCGAAGGCTCGTCGAGGATCAGCAGGGCAGGGTCGAGCATGAGGGCGCGCGCAAACTCCACGATCTTCTGCTGCCCGCCAGACAGAGAGGCGGCGGGCTCGCGGCGGCGCTCGGCGACGATTGGGAACATCTCGACCACGGTCGCGAGCCGGCGCTCGACGAGACGCCGATCGGGGACGCTGAAAGCACCGAGGCGCACGTTCTCCCAGACGCTCATGGTCGGAAAGAGGCTGCGTTCCTGCGGAACCTGAACGATGCCGCGGGCGAGGATCGTGCGCGGACTACGGCCGGTAAGCGACTCGCCGCGGAATCGAACCGTCCCCGCGCTGGGATGCAGCAGGCCGCTGATGACGCGCAGCACGGTGGATTTGCCCGCGCCGTTCGGCCCCACGATGCAAGTGAGGCTGCCTTCGTCGATGCTCAGGTCGACGCCCTGCAAGATGTCGCCGCCTCCATAACCTGCCCTGACCCCGGCGAGCTCCAGAAGGGTCGCCATATCAGGCTCCCAGGTACGCGTCGAGCACGGCCGGCTCCTGGCGCACCGAGTCCGGCTTGCCGGAGGCAATCGCACGTCCCCGGTGCAGCACGACGACCTCGGTGCACAGGTTCATGACCCAGCTCATGTTGTGCTCGACGACGAGGAACGTGATGCCGCGTTCGTTTAGGCGGCGGATGTGCTCGCCGATCTTCTCCAGCAGCGCCGGGTTGACCCCGCCGGCCGGCTCGTCGAGCAGGACGAGCTCAGGCTCGGCCATAAGCACGGCGCCGAGCTCGAGGAGCTTCCGCTGTCCGTATGAGAGGGTGCCGCCGAGCTTGTTTGCGACGTGGGCGATGTCGAGGAACTCGAGCATCTCCATCGCCCGCGCGCGTTCGCTGGTCCAATCCGCCCGCGAGAAAAGCGCGCGCAGGCCCTTGCGCCGCACAGGCACCAGCATGTTTTCCAGCGCCGTGAGCCGCGGGAAGATTCGAGCGAGCTGAAAGGTCCGGCCGATGCCGAGCTCGTAGATGCGGTCCGGTCCGAGTCGGTCGATGGACTTCGACTTGAAGCTAACCGTGCCCTTGTCGCTGGGGATGAAGCCGGTGACCATGTTGAAGACGGTGGTCTTGCCCGAGCCGTTGGGGCCGATCAACCCCATGATGCTTCCAGCCGGGACGTCGAGCGAGCAGTCGTCGACCGCAACGACGCCGCCGAATCGTTTCGAGAGCTTGGCGATCTGGAGCAGGCTCATGGGATCAGCGCCTGCTGCGGCGCCGGCGCGACCGGCCTGGTTCGGGTCCGCCTCCGCTCAACCAGCTCGGTAACCGAAGGGACGATGCCGCGCGGCAGGACCAGGATGACCACCAGGAAAACCGCCGCGTAGAGCACCAGGTAGAGCCGGCTCGCGCCGTAGTTGTAGGCGAGCCAGAGCTGCGCGGGCTCGAGGATGAGCGCGCCGAGCACGGGTCCACTGAGCGTGCCCAGCCCGCCGAGAAAGACCATGAGCACCATCGAGATTCCGATCAGTGGATCGACGACGAACTGCGGGTAGATATAGGTCACGTAGTAGCCGTACACGCCGCCGATCATCCCGACCAGGGCGGCGCTCACCACGAATGCCGTGAGCTTGAACGCGCGCGTAGGCACGCCGACCGCGAGGGCCTTGTCCTCGTCGTCACGGATGGCCAGCAGGCCGAGGCCGTATTTCGAGCGCCGGATCCGCCAGGAGATCCCTAGAGCGAGGGTCGCGAGCGCCAGCATCGCGTAGTAGTACGGGGTGTTGAAGTAGTCGCCGTTCCACGGTGGCACAGGAAAGCTGAGCC
>VBHX01000197.1 GCA_005879945.1 Chloroflexota bacterium
GACCTCTCCACCCAAAGCAATCCCCACTTCACCCAGGGAGCCAGCGGCCAACCGGTCATCCTCCGGGGAAACGCCGGCATCCTGGTGACGATCACCACCGCGGACGAACACACCGCATATGGCGGGCCCACCGACTTCAAGACGAACTACACGGTTCTAGTGGAGGCGCGACAGGTACAGGACTTCGAGGGAACGGTCCAGTGGGGCCTGGGTCTGTCGAAGGCCGCGTGCTACCGCGCGTTCTTCATCGCCAACCCGGTGCGACTGGTGATCGACGTACAAAACAGCTAGCAGAGAGGGGAGATACATTGGTGCGGACCCATCGACTTGCTCAAGGAGTCCGCAATGTCCAGCCTTGCGTTCGATCCCGAAGAGACCACGCATTGGGAGAAGACCCACCCGCGCACCATCGCCCCCGAGAAGTGGAAGCAGTTCGAAGGCTACGCAGCAGAGATGTTCGCCGCTTTTGGGATGGACCTGGACACGCCCGGCACCAAGGCCACGCCGACGCGCTTCGTGCGCGCGCTATTCGATGCCACCAATGGATATGAGGGCGACCCCAAGCTGCTCACCGCATTTCCGACCGAATGCCGTGGCGGCCCGGACTGCAGCATCGCCCAGACGATCGAGGGTCCGATCGAGTTCTTCTCCCTGTGCGAGCACCATGCGCTCCCATTCCACGGTCATGCGTACATCGGCTACATCGCCCACGAGGAGATCATCGGCATCTCCAAGCTCACCCGGCTCGTCCGCGTGTTCGCCCGCCGCTTCACAGTGCAGGAACGTGTCGGGGTCGAGATCGCCGACGAGCTGGTCCGCATCCTGCAGCCGCATGGCGTTGCGGTCCACCTCGACGCCATGCACCTGTGCACGCAGATGCGAGGGGTACGCGAGGCCCACTCGCGGACGTTGACGTCTTTCTGGCGCGGCAACTACGAAAGCGATCCCCAGCTCCGGACGGAGTTTTTACAGGCCGCAACTGCCCGAAGCGACCACTGAGCTTCGAGCACGTGCTCGAGCCGTTCGATGTCCTGTTCGAGATGGACCTGCCCGCGTACCCGCTGCCCGAAGAGCTGCGCCGTATATACGGTCGGTTGGGATTCGCGGAGCGGGTCGTGTACTCGAACTTCGTTTCCTCGCTCGATGGCGTGGTGACGCTCGGGTCCGGCATCTCAGCGGGCTCGGTGCTCAGCGGGAAACATGCTGGGGACCGATTCCTGATGGCGCTGCTGCGCGCATGCGCCGACGCTGTCGTCATCGGCGCCGGCACCATGCGCGCGACGCCTGGGCACATCTGGACCCCGGCGCACGTGTTTCCCGACCTCGCGGGCGAATTCGCCGAGTTGAGAAAGGGCCTCGGCCTCAGCTTCGAGCCGCGGCTGGTGCTTCTGACTGCCACCGGCGACCTCGACTTCAAGCATCCAGCGCTCGTGAAAGGCCGTCGTGCTCACCGAGGGCGGGCCGACAGTCATGGGCGAGCTGATCAGAGCCGGCCTGCTCGACGAGATGTTCCTGACCCTGTCGCCGGTCCTCGCGGGTCGCAAGAGGGAGCAGCGTCTAGGGATGGTGGAGGGGGTGGAGCTCATGCCGAAGGCTCCCGTCTGGAACCGCCTGCTCAGCGCGCGGCGGCAGGACGACTATCTATTTCTGCGCTACGGCCTGCGCTCCTGAATCGAAGGCGCGCGTGCGCAGGGCGCGCTTGATTCCGTCCTGTGATTCGAGCAGCGATCGCCGCACCGGTCCGGGCAGTTCGCAGGCGAGCCACGCGTCGGTGATCTAGCGTGGCTGGGACACTAGCGCGGCACGCGACCGCGCCTCCTCACGGGTGAGGTTGTTCCGGGTAGTGATGCATCTAGGTTAAGTGCAGGAGCCGCTGCCCATGAGCAGCGGCGCCGACGCTGCGCTCGCGGGGCTCGAGAATACCGCCACAAGACCAGCTGACTTGGCTCCGGCGGGAAGTGAAAGGTTCTTCTCAAAGATCACGATGGTGTAGCCGGGAGGCGAATAGGGATTGGGACCGGCAATGTCTTGCGTCGTGTTGGCGCAGCGATCAAAGAACCGGTACGCGAAGGCGATCGGTCCCCGCTGCGCCGTCGAGAAGTAGACGGCGACCTCGACGTGACATGAACCGTTGAGGCTACACGAGGTGTTGGTCTCGGCAGGCTTCCCCGGCACGTTGCACGGGGTGGCGGGGCTGCAAAACAGCACCCTGGTGATCGGGTCGGCGCTGGCCGGCGCGTAGGTCGGCACGGGGAGGGGACCGGCGACCTGCGATGGGGTTGGGCTGGCCTTCGGCGAAGCCTTGGGCGAAGTCTTGGGTGAGGCCCCCGGCGACGTCGTCGCCACCGGGTTGTTCGACCCGCCGCGCTTCGCGAGGTAGACGCCCCCACCCACGAGGAGCAGCAGCACGATGACCACGCCCGCGACCGCCGGCAGCAGCCACGACGGCCGCTCGGACGGCTGGTCGTAGACCGGCCGCCGGGGAGCGGGGGGCTTGCGCTCGGGAGGCGCCGGCGCGGGCGCCCGAGTGACCATCGACGGCGGCGGCGGCGTGGGCGCCATGCTGGCGGGAACCGAGGCGACGTAGGCGGGAACCGGCTCAGGTTCCGGCTCCGGCTCGGGCTCCGGCTCGGGCTCCAGCTGGAGGGGCGCGGGCGCCTCGACCGGTTCGCGCTCCTTCGCAGGGCTCCAGGCAGGGGTCGGGATGGCGGTCCAGCTGGCCCGCGCCTCCTCCTTGGGCGGCTCCGGCACGGGTGTCGGGACGGGCGGAGAGGGCGGAGACGGCGCCGCGGGGGTCTCGACGGGCGTCGCAGCCGCTGCGGGCGTGTCCCAGGTGTCGGGGGGCTTTGGGGGTGCGGGAGCCGGTGCGGCGGCCTCTGGGGTCTCCACGACGTCCCAGGTCGATGACGGCGGGCCGGAAGGCTTCTCGTCCCACGTGGGGATAGGAGGAGCGGCCGCTGCCGGCGGGCCGGGGATGGGCGGAGGCACGGTCGGAAACGTCTCCGGGGCGCGAGGAGGCGGCTCGTAACCGACGCCCGGGCGCGGAGGCTCTTCCTCTTGACGCTGCGGCGGCACGTACGGTGGCGGCGCGTTTGGCGGGTATGTCTCGAGCGGCCGGGGCGGCGCGTCGTAGGAGGCAGAGGGGCGCGGCGTGGGCGCCTCGTCGGGTTTGGGAGTGGGGGGGACGAACGGACCAGGGACCGGTAGGACCGGCGGAATCACGGAAGCCGGCGGAGCCGGCGGGTATGTCTCCTTGGGCAGGAACGGCGTGATCGAAGGCATCTCGCGTCCGCCTGCCCGCAGCGCGAGCTCGGATTGCGCGGCGGTCATGCGGTCGGGGGCGAGCAGGGCGGAGGCCATCTCGCGCAGCGCACCCTGGGCGCGGTCGGCCGCGGGCCCCATCGCGCCGCTCGCCATCGAGCGCATGGTCACGACTAGACCGGGTGGGATGGCGGGCGGCGCAGGCGCACCGGCGGGGTCGACACCGAACGCGGCGCAGATCGCCATGCCGCACGAGCGCACGTCGGCACGCAGGTCGCTCTGCGACGGAGCGCCGCGCACCGCGGCCGCGGGGTGGCCGCTGAGCCGCACGTCGCCGTTGCCGGTCACGCGGATCGCGGCAGCGCCGAATCCGCCCATCGCGATGCCTGCCTCATGCAGGGCCGCGACGCCTGACAGCACTGCCGCGCCCAGAGCTGCGGCCGCAGGTGGCGTGAGTGGGCCGCGCGCGAGGATCTGCCCGAGCGGAGTGCCCTCGTTGGGTTCCGCGGCGACCCAGATGCCGTTGGGGTCGGTGCCCCATGCGAGCACAGGCGAAAGGGCCGGGTGGCGGTGCTCGGCCAGCCGCTGAATTCGAGGCACCGCAGCCGCGGCTTCGGCGGCGGGCGCGGCGATCTCGTGGATCACAACCGCCTTTCCGTTTCTCAGCGTGGCCTTCCAGCCCTGGCCGGCGCCAGGCGCCACGATTTCGATCAGCTTCGGCTTCGGCTCGCTCTCCGGCATAACGGGTGCATGGTACCCTTGCGGCACATGGCTTATGTCATTGTTCAGCCGTGTGTAGGGGTCAAAGATGCCTCGTGCGTGGAGGTCTGCCCCGTGGACTGTATTCACACCGACGACGCAGCGACCATGTATTTCATCGACCCGGATGAGTGCATCGACTGCGGCGCGTGCGTTGATCCGTGCCCTGTCGACGCCATCTTTCCCGAGGACGAGGTCCCGGAGCAGTGGCGCGAATACATCAAGATCAACGCCGACTACTTCAAGAAGCAATAGCATTCACTCCCCACTCCTTTGAGGGGGGAACTCCCCCTCGAGGCGCCGGGCCTGGCTGAGCCAGCTCCCGGCGCACCCCTCTGCCGACCCTCTCCCCTGCGGGTAGAGGGAGACTAGCCCGCACCAGTGGCACGTCACGCAGTCACCCTCGTCCCGGGGGATGGGGTGGGGCCCGAGATCTGCGACGCGACCGTGCGCGTCCTCGAGGCCACCGGCGTTCAGTTCGACTGGGACGTGCACCAGGCGGGTGAGGCAGCGATCAAGGATTTCGGGACGCCGCTCCCCGAGCCGGTGCTCGCATCCATCCGCAAGAACAAGGTCGCGCTGAAAGGTCCGATCACGACGCCGGTCGGTTCGGGCTTTCGCAGCGTCAACGTCGCCCTGCGCCAGGAGCTCGACCTCTACGCGCTGGTGCGACCGGTCAAGGCGTACAAGGGCGCGCGCAACCTGCGGGACGATCTCGATTTCGTGATCGTCCGCGAGAACACCGAGGACATTTACGCGGGCATCGAGTTCGAGCAGGGCACGTCCGACGTCAAGCACCTGATCGAAGAGATCTCCGGGTTGACCAAGAAGAATATCCGGCTCGACAGCGGGCTCTCGATCAAGCCGGTTTCGATCAGCGGCTCAGAGCGAATTGTGCAGTTCGCCTTCGACTATGCGCGCAAGAACAAGCGCCGCAAGGTCACGGCGGTGCACAAGGCCAACATCATGAAACACACCGACGGGCTGTTCCTCGCGGTTGCGCGGCGAGTCGCCGAAAGCAACAAGGACATCGAGTTCGAGGACCGGATCGTCGACAACATGTGCATGCAGCTGGTGCTGCGTCCGCGCGAGTACGACGTGCTGTGCTGCCTGAACCTCTATGGAGACATCATCTCCGACCTCGGGGCGGGCATGATCGGGGGCCTGGGGCTCGCGCCGGGCGCGAACATCGGCAGCAACAGCGCGGTGTTCGAGGCCACGCATGGCAGCGCGCCGAAATATGCGGGCCTCAACAAGGTCAACCCGATTGCGGTGATGCTGTCGGGGGTGCTGATGCTGCGGCACCTGGAAGAGGTCGCGGCCGCCGATGCTTTGGAGACTGCAATCGCGGACGTGATCGCGCTCGGGAAGAGCGTCACGTACGACCTCAAGGAGATGCGCGACGACCCCACGGCGGTCGGTACGAGCCAGGTTGCCGATGCGATTGTTGCGCAGCTCAAGGCGGGTGCGTAGCGAACCTCCGGAGGTAACCCGTCTGCGGCGGCTCTGGGACGAGCACATCCACCTGCCCTTTCCCGACACCAGCGCCGACCCGCGCTCTCAAGAGGTCGCTCTGTACGCCTCGTGGCTGGGGAGCATGGTCGAGGTGGCGCTGCTGCGCGGCGCGCTGGATCCCTTGCACGCCGACATGCTCAAGGTCCGCCGCGCCGAGGGAAACCGCGAGCTTTTTCGGGCGGGCGGGGAGCTCGGAGATCCTGTACGCTCCTACGTCGCTCGGTTGATCGTTATCGAAGACATCCTGGTCAGCCTTGCCGTGGATCGATGAGATATTCCGCAGCGGTTCTTGCGGCCGGATTGCTGGTGGCCGCGTGCTCGAATGGCGCGCAGCCCGTCGCGCAGTCGACTCCTGTCGGCGTGGCGCCGGTGGTCGGCCCGGTGCTGGATCGATTGGACCAGCCGTCGTTTGCGTATCGGACCGGCCGCCCGCCGGCGATGAGCCTGCAGGGTCTGTTCCACCCGACCTACAGCGTGCCGACAGACCCGTCGATGGTGCGCACGCTGCTCATCACCGGCGACATCATCCCGGCGCGCGGCGTCGCGTACTTCGCCGCCGTTCGCCACGACTACCTGTGGCCGTTCCGGCCGACGGCTGCTTATACGAAGAACGCCGACGTCACGTATGTGAACCTGGAGGCGCCGCTGTTCACGGGCTGCCCGGTCAGCCCGGCGTCGAGCTTCACCTTCTGCGGCGACCCGCGTTTCGTCGGAGGGCTGACGCTGATGGGGGCGAAGGTAGTGAACCTCGCCAACAACCACCTCACCAACTACGGCGC
>VBHX01000198.1 GCA_005879945.1 Chloroflexota bacterium
CGGCGCCGGTCACCGACATGATCCGCGGCACGATGTTGGTGGTGAACACCCATCGTCCGCCCGCAATGCGGTGGTGGCTGAGGTCGTCTAGTGGGCTGAGCGTCACGGTGTAGACCGTGAGATCGGCGAGGGGCTTCGACGGCGACCATGCGTACTGGGTCTGACCAGACAGCGAGCCCACGGTCCCGTCGGTGGCCGGTGCGATGGACAGCGCGGTCTCGAGCGCGCTGAGCGCGACAGGACGGGTGAACGTGAAGAGCAGCCGCGAGTACGTGGGTACGTCCTTCGCGCCGCTCTTGAAGTTCATGTCGACCCGCGTCGGCTGCGCGTTCTCGAATGCGAGCACGCCGCCGCCAGCGGTCAGCGCGATGGCGACGATCGCACCGAGGGCGATCCAGCCTCGACGCGCGATCGGCCCTCTCCGCCTGGTGCGCCTACGTGCGGGAGCCGCGGCGGCCCAGGGCTCGGTCTCTGGCAGGGACGTTGGGAGCGACAACGCAGCGCCGGGATTATCCCACGACCGACGGGTGCCCGACTACGACGCGGACCTCCGCGCCTGACACTCCGTGCAGTCGCACATGGTCCTGAGCATGGTGAAGGTGTAGAGGCCTGTCGAGTGCCCGCTGTCGAACGCGATCTGGAGTGCGTACTGGCCGACGAGCACGACGTTCTGAACGCGCAGCTCGGTGGGTTCGAGGTTTTTCAACCGAGCGAGGCGACCAGGCGCACCCGCCTCGCCGCGACATTCGGCGCATGGGCACGCCCAGCGTAGGCGCTCACCCGAGTAGCTGCTGCGATGCCCGCCTTCCCACTCGATGACCATGACCTGGCGCTCTCGATCCACATCGACGTTGAGGGGAAACGGATCCGGATCTTTCAGGGTCGCGTTTACCGCACGTTGATGACGGGGAGCTGCCGGAACGATTGAATCGACGTCCGCGCGGCGACCTGCGAGGCGATCTCGATGAACGCCTTCGCGCCCGCGGACTCGGGTCGTGAGATGACGACCGGAGTGCCCTTGTCGGCATCCTCGCGGATGGATTCCTCCAGCGGCACCGCGCCGAGGAATGGCACGCCCAGCCGCTGTGCGGCCGACTCGGCGCCGCCATGGCTGAAGATCTCGTGCCGGTGCCCGCAGTTCGGGCAGATGTACCAGCTCATGTTTTCGATGAGTCCGAGCGGGGTGACGTTCAGCTTGCGGAACATCTGCAGCGCTTTGACGGCGATGTCGGTGGCGACGTCCTGCGGCGTGCAAACGATCGCGACGCCTGTGAGCGGAACCGCCTGCGCGAGCGTGAGTGATGCGTCGCCTGTGCCCGGCGGGAGGTCGATGACCAGGTAGTCGAGGCGGCCCCAGTCGACCTGGGTCATCATCGCCTCGATCGCCTTGCCCACCATCGGACCGCGGTAGATCGTGGGCTGATCGCCCGGGTAGATGTGACCGAAGGACATGACCTTGAGCCCGTGCGCGTCGATCGGCTTCAGCTGGCCGTTGACCTGCTCTGGCACCGTGTGCGATCCGGTCATGGCGGGGACGGACGGTCCGTAAATGTCCGCGTCGAGAAGGCCGACGTCGGCCCCGGCCTTGCGCAGCGCGGCGGCCAGGTTTACTGCGACGGTCGACTTGCCGACGCCGCCCTTGCCGGAAGCGACCGCGATCGTCTGCTTGACCCCCGGCAGGATCTCCGACGGCTTGGGTCGCATGAAGGCCGGCCGCACGTTGGCGGTCATGCGCACTTCCACCCCAGACACGCCAGGGATGTCGCCGACGAGGTCCTGGGCCTGGGTCTTGAAGCGATCGCGCACCGGGCATGCCGGCGTCGTCAGCTCGAACGTAAAGCTGACCTTGCCCTGCGGGCTCACATCGAGCTCCTTGATCATGCCGAGGCTGACCACGTCGCGCCCAAGGTCGGGGTCCTGGATCTTGGCGAGAACGTCGAGCACCTGCTGGGGAGTGGGGCTCATCGACTGCGATGTTACCGGGCCTGCGTACCGCACCATGTAGCGTGACCGCATGGCGCCCCCAGGCTTGGCCGCGCTGCGCAAGCATCAAGCTGCCTGCAGCGCCTGCCACGTATGTGTCGACGCCGGCATCATTCCCGAGGCCAACCCCACTTTCTCCGGTCAATGGGGAGCGCCGTTCTTCCTCGTCGGGCAGGCGCCCGGGCCCGCTGAACGCGAATCGCGGCGGCCCTTTTCCGGTCGCGCCGGCAAAGAGCTCGACCGTTGGATGCTGCGCGCCGGCTTCGCCAGCGCCGAAGAATTCCGCCGCGTCACCTACATCGCGGCGCTGATGCGTTGCTTCCCCGGTCGCAACCGCGCCGGCACCGGCGACCTGCGGCCGCCGCCGGCAGCCGTCGCCAACTGCGCGCACTGGCTCGATGCCGAGCTCGAGATGCTTGCGCCACGGGTCCTCATCCTTGTCGGGCAGATGGCGATCGTGCGCTTCCTCGGTCCAGGCACTTTGGAAGAACGAGTGGGACGCACCTTCGGCAAGGAACCTGTGATGGTTCCCTTGCCGCACCCGTCGGGCCAGAGCCGATGGCTCAACGATTCGGCCAATCGCGAGCACCTGGGCCGAGCACTTGCACAGCTCTCACGACAGCGCGCGAAGGCGCTAGGCTGACACGCCATGAAATATCTGCTCGTCTTTTACGGGGGCGGGATGCCTGAGACACCCGCTGCTCAGGCGCGCGTGATGAAGCAGTGGGGCACCTGGTACGGCAAGCTCGGTCCCGCGGTTGTCGACCCCGGCAACCCATTTTCGGGAGCCGTGAACAAGATCAAGTCTGATGGCACATCGTCGAAGGGACCGATCGGGCAGCGCGCATCGGGATACAGCGTCCTCGAGGCTGGTTCACTGGACGCCGCGACGAAGATGGCGAAGGGATGCCCGATCCTCAAGAGCGGGGGACAGGTCGCGGTCTACGAAACGTTCAACGTGATGTAGCGCGACTCGTCTAAAGCATTGCCCTCATTTTTTGCTCGGCGTGAGGGCGGCCGCGCCGTCATCGTTGGCGGCGACGCCGGCCACCTTGCCCGCTCGCTGCGGGCTCGGGTGGGGGAGGAGATCGAGGTCATCGATCCTGATGGCTTTCTCCTCACCGTGCGACTCGACCGCGTTTCACCCGAGCGCGTGGAGGGCGATGTCGTCTCGGAGCGCGTACATCAGCCCGAGCCTGCGGCGCACATCACTATCGCCATCGCCAATCTGCCTGCGCCCGCGCTGGAGCTCGTCTTGTCGAGGTGTACTGAGGTCGGCGCGTTTGCGTTTCACATCGTTCAGGCGGAGCGCAGCGTCGCGCGGGGCGCCAAGACCGAACGCTGGAGCACGATCTGCCGCGAGGCGGCAATGCTCGCGCGTCGGCTCAAGGTGCCCGCGGTCCTTGGCCCGACGCCCCTCGATGAGGTGCTGAAGTCGGCCGCTCACCCGGTGATGCTCGTTCGCGGTGCGGGCACCGACCTCGCCGACCTGACCGAGCCGCGCGACCTCACCTTGCTGGTGGGTCCGGAAGGCGGATGGTCCGAGCGCGAACATGCGCTTGCAGGTACCAACGCCGGGCTCGGGCCGCGCAACCTGCGGGCCGAGACCGCGGCGATCGCAGGCCTTTCGGTCGCCCTGGCAGTCCGCCGCCAGCTCTAGATTCCCGTCGGCCCGCTGACGCTTCCGATTGAGATAAGATGAAGCATGGGATGGTGGAGCGCACGCCGAGCCCGCGACTCGTGAACCGGCACGCCGAGCTCGAAGTCGCCAGCTGCCCGGTCGCGGTCGACCTGGCCGTGTTCACTCTCGCCGGCCGCGAGCTCAGCGTTCTCCTCGTCCAGCGATCCGAGCCGCCCTATCCCGGGTTCTGGGCTCTTCCTGGTGGCCTGCACCGCGTAGGCGAGTCGCTCGATGCCCAGGCGCGCTTGCTGCACCAGGGCATTACCGGGCTGGAGGGCGGGTGGATCGAGCAGCTCAAGACCTTCCACCGGCCGCAGCAAACGGACGCTTCCGGCCAGATCGTTGTGCCGGGCCGCGATCCGCGCGGCGACGTGATCTCCGTCGCGTACATCGCGATAGTTCCCACGGCGCAGGCCGAGAGCTGCGCGGGCCGCAAGGACGGTGCTGAGCAGGAATGGCACCCGGTCCGACGGCTCCCGGTGGAGATGGCATTCGACCATCGCGAGATCGTTGATTACGCGGTCCGCCGGCTGCGGAGCAAGGTCGGATACTCGTCGCTCGGCTTCCAGCTGCTGCCGTCGGAGTTCACCATCTCCGAGCTCCAGCACGTGTACGAGGCGGTGCTCGGCCTCTCCATCAATCGCGGGAACTTCTGGCGAAAGGTCGTTGATCGCGGTGTCATCGAGCCGACGGGAAAGGAACGCAGCGTTCGTGGCAAGCGCGCATATCTCTTCCGCTTCACCCAGCAGGCGTTCGGCCTGCGCGAGGAGCCGGATGGTTTCATCGAAGCCTGAGCGCCCCGCGCAGCGGACTACTGGCGTTTTCGAAATTGTTGCCACCGCGCTGAGGGAAGACCTCGGTGCAAACGACGTGACGACGCGCTACGTCGTCGATGCGGACCTGATGGGCGAAGCGGTGATCGTCGCAAAGAGCGACGGAATTCTCAGCGGGGCGAAGGCGGCGGCGCAGGTGTTCCGGATCACCTGGCCACCTTGCGAGTACACCGCGACCATCCCTGATGGGACTCGCTTGCATCGCGGCGATGTCGCCGCGAAGGTCGTCGGCCCACTAGCGTCGATTCTCACCGGCGAGCGCACCGCGCTCAATTTTTTGCAGCGCCTGTCCGGCGTCGCGACGCTCACGCGCCGGTATGCGGATGCCCTCGCGCCGTACAAGCACGTCACCTTGCTCGACACGCGGAAGACCACGCCCGGTCTTCGCTATCTCGAGCGCGCGGCAGTGCGCGCGGGCGGCGGCCACAACCACCGGGCCGGCTTGTTTGACGCCATCCTCATCAAGGACAACCACGTCGCCGCCGCCGGCGGAGTCGGTGAGGCGGTCAGGCGCGCTCGCGGGGCCCGTCTCCCAGTAGAGGTTGAGGTTGACACGCTCGCCCAGCTTGATGAAGCCCTCGACGCGGCGGCGGAGATCGTGCTGCTCGACAACATGTCGCCCGATGACATGCGGCGCGCCGTCGAGAAGACCGCAGGGCGCGCGCTGCTGGAGGCGTCGGGCGGCATGACGTTGGAAGG
>VBHX01000199.1 GCA_005879945.1 Chloroflexota bacterium
CGCTGCCAAACTGCGCCAGCCCCCGACGCCTGCTGATTCTAAGCGCGCCAGAGGTCTGCGATCAGTCAGGGGGTGGGGTGGAGGTCCGGTAGCCGGCCGGACCTCCGTCGAAAGTGTTCACTTGGTTACCTGCTGTGGTGCTCGAAGCCATCACGGCTATATCCGCAGGCGGTGGCCGCCTGCTGCCAGACTGACTTGATCGCCGCCAACTCTGCTTGGTCCTCCTGCCAGTCGGCAGAAGAGTGCTCGGTGGCCGTGCCCTTCTCGCTCATCTCGTGCGCCTTTTCCGCAACCAAAGCGTTCTTTAGCGCCTGCTTGGCTGCAACGCATCCGGAGCTGGGGGGCGTCGCCGGCGGTTCTGTGGTTTCGGTCGCCTTGGTCTCCGCGCACGCGGTGCGAGCTGCGTCCCAAAGGGCTGCCCTAGCCGCTCTCTCGTTCTTGTCCTCGCTCACGTCCGAGGTTTGATCTGCTCCGGACTGCGCCGCCTCGAGTCTCTCGGACATGTCTTCACCGCGATCGTCTGCGTGCGCCTTGACGATCGTCTGGCGCGCCGCCACACAAGCCGCAGACGGCGTAGGCTCAGCTGCCCGGCGGTCGAAGCTGCCTCGCGCTCCGACGGGCCTGATGTGCGCCGTCACTGAAGCCGACGCCACCACAAGCGCCATCACGCATAGTGCGGAACCGCCCGCGCAGATCCTGACCAGCTTGCGAATCGAATTCATTCGTAGCCTCAATCAATGGACCCGTGACCGGAGCGCTCAGGTTCTGATAACGCCATCAACGCTCAAAACCGGAACTTCAGTCTCCAGGAAAGAACGGGCGCTCTATTGCGCCGGGGTGTCCACCTTCGTCTCGGTCATCATCAAAGTGGCCGTGGCGTCCGCGATCCGTGATCCGTCGTCGCGGTTTTCGACGTACGCAGACGCGTAAACCAGCGAACGCCGCACGTTCTCGACCTTGCCTACTATCCGCACCGGCTCGCCAAGCTTCAGCGGCCGCCGGAAGCTGACCTGCAAACGACCCGTGACGCCCGGGTGGCCCGCATGCCATGCGGCCCAGCCCACGGCCTCATCCAGCAGCAGCGCGACGACACCGCCATGCGCCATCCCCGCCCAGCTCTGGTAGCGCGGCGGGACAACGAACTCGGCAACCGACTCCTCCGGACCGGGGACGAACTTCAGCTGCAAGCCTTCGTCATTGAGCGGTCCGCACCCGAAACAGTGGCCGTCGAACCGAACCTCCAAAGCCACTCAATCATGGCGGGCGGCGCGGTGCCGGCGCACATTGACCAAGCTCCCGCACACCGACACGTTGCACCACCGACGCGTCCTTGGCTTCGTCTCGTCCATGAACATCCAGGTGCAGTCGGGGTTGGCGCACACCTTTACCGACGCGCCCTCTGTCATCAACCGCGCCGCGGAGGTCGCAATGTCGGCGCTGACTACGTCCCAGGCGGTACCCGAATGCTCAACCGACAACGCATATCCGGCAGCTCCGTGTGAAAGCCGCAGTGCCATCGCCGCCCGATTCACCTCCGATTCGAGTCGCTTGCGCATCGATGGGCTCAGCGGCCGGCCTGAGCTGTAGTGCTCGAGGACGTCGCGCAAGAACGACCGGAGCGAGCGCAACCGAGCCCGCCCGGCGACGTTGTCAGGATCGGCCACCGCGTAATGCCACCGTTTCAGGAACGCCCGCCGAAAACGCGGCTCCGGCAGGCGATCGTAGGTCTCGCCAGAGCCGAGGTGGTCGTTCCAGTGGCTGTTGATGAGGTCGAGGCAGGGCGCGGCGCCCCAGTCTCGGGGCAGAGGTCCAGGCAAATCCACAACCACTGTAATAGATCTAAAATGCTTTGGCTATTACACTCATTCGCTTGATGGCAACTGCGCTCGCCGTGGGAGTGCTCGGCGCTTGCAGCCCGGCCCAGACCGCGTCATCGTCCCCATCTCCTCAATCTCCGCACTGGACGATGGTCGCGAGGGTCAAGGTGGGGCAGACGCCGGGTCCAGTCACGCTCGGCGGCCAGTGGGCCTTTGTCGCCAACATGAGCGACGGCACGGTCACACAGATCGATCGCAAAACCGCCACGGCGGTCGCGACGATCGCTGTCGCCGATCCCAGGGTTCTGCGCGCACAGGGCTGTGCACCCGACAGCGTCCACGCTTACTACTCCGGCTCGTGGGGCTGGCGGTTATGTGACACGCCATACGCGATCGGCTGGGATGGCTCCTCGCTCTGGGCGCTGGATAACGGCAACCAGCAGCTAGTCCGCATCGATCCAAGCACGCACAAGACAGCCGAACGCGTCCCTCTTCCTGGCATGGGCTGGTCGGTGGCGTTCGCCGACGGCAAGGGATGGGTTTCCGGCTGGAACGACCATTCCCTCTATGTCGTCGATCTCGCGACGCGCAAGCTTGCCGACGTGGTGATCGACCTCGACCATGGCCCCGCCATGCTGGCCGCCGGCGCCGGCGCGGTATGGGTGATCTGTGTGCGCGGCGATGGGATCGGCCACCTCGACAGGATCGATCCCGCCACCGACAAGGTGACCGGGCGCTATGACATCGAGTGGTTCAGCACGGCGGTGATCACTGCGAACGGCGCCGTCTATGTTCGCGGGACGTACGGCGGCGACATTTCACGAATCAATGCTTCAACTGGGACAGTGGAATGGACTCAGCCCGGGCCGGGGTTCATCGGCCGCCAGGGAATCGACGCCCTTGGCGCCTCGCCGAGGGGCGTCTGGCTCAGCGGCCCCACCACAGCACGTATCGACCCAGCCACCGGGCAGATTGCGGATCGCATCCCGAGTCCCTCGAGCTCCGTCACGGCTGCCGAGAACGAGGTATGGCTGATGCAGCTCACAGGCTCGGCCGCCGAGTTCAAATGGAAGTGACCGGCTAGTTGCCTCCGTGAACGACAACCGGGCCCTGCCACATCTCTAGGAACTCAACGTCGAGGTCGTTGAGGTTCGAGCCCACCCACTCGGCGCTTGCTTCCGCCGCTTTGCGGCCTGAGGCCTCGTCGATGAAGGCCGACACCGATGTGAGGTGGCTGTCGTCGGCGCTCATGACGTAGTAGGTCTCGAAACCGTGGAGCTTGCTCAGTTTTTCGAGCCAGACTTCATCGACCCGGCGCACGACCTCGGCCATCTTGCTCCGTGGTACCAGGTAATGACGGATCGTCATATACATGTGCATCTCCTATCTGGCGCCGGGTGAACGAAAAGGCCAGCGCGCTGACCGGCACCAGCGCGACGAGAATAGTCGACGAAACCACGAACGCATCGGGGCTGTCGCGCACGACCAACAGACCGACGACCGGTCCGGCCACGCCAAGCACGGCGAATAGGCTCAGCACCACCAACCACGTCTTGTCGCGCCGCGCAGCTGATATCGCGAGCGCCGCGGTGACGATCGCAGCGGCGAGAGCCAATATCGGAAGTAGCAAAGAGATCGGAATATAGAGGTCGCACGCACCGCCTGTGCAGGCGGTTGCCGCGATGCGCATTGCGTGATACGCGCCAAGCACAACGAGGGTGACGATCGCGAAAACGCGAACGCCCAACCGGCTCAGACGCTGTGGGCGATAGGGCCGCGGACGGGCCAACCCCTCGGATCGAGCGCCACGTTGTCGACGTAGCACCACGCCCAATCCTCTCCGGGCTCGAACGACCTCATGATCGGATGTCCGGTGCGGCGGAAGTGCGCGGTGGCGTGCTTGTTCTTCGAGTCGTCGCAGCAGCCGACGTGCCCACATGTCATGCAGAGCCGCAGGTGGACCCACGAATCGCCGATCCGCAGGCAATCCTCACAACCGTCGGCGCTGGGCGTGACCTCGCGAATCTGATCCCCGTGCGTACATCTCTTTGCCATCCAAGGTCAGGTTACGACTCCCGGCGGAATCACGGACAATCGACGGGGATGGGGGCCGCACTCGTTGTCCTGATCACGACCTTCCTGGCCTCGGCGGTCGAGGCGGTCGAGATGGTGACCATCGTGCTCGGAGTTGGAGCCACGCGTGGCTGGCGCGCGACCCTGGTCGGATCCGCTGCAGGCTTCGGGGTGCTTGCGGTCGTCGTCGCGGCAGCCGGGCTCGCCCTACGAAACGCGCCGATCGGCCCGCTCAGGCTCATAGTCGGCGCCCTGCTGCTCGTCTTCGGCTTGCAGTGGTTTCGCAAAGGCGTCATGCGCGTCGCCGCGCATGGCCTGGCAGGCATCCGGATGCATCCCGAGAATGAGCCGAAAGAGTGGACGGGCGAAGGCTTCGACTGGACCGCCTTCGTGCTGGCATTCAAGGCCGTGGTCTTGGAAGGGCTGGAAGTGGCTTTCATCGTGGTCTCGTTTGGCGCCTCGTACGGCCAACTGGGAATCGCGATCGTCGGCGGCGTCGCGGCCGTGGTCGTGATCGGCGGGATCGGTGTTGCCCTCCAACGGATTGTGACGCGAATCCCGCGCAGCCTTCTGCAACTGGTGGTCGGGATCATGCTCACGACGTTCGGGACCTTCTGGGCTCTCG
>VBHX01000070.1 GCA_005879945.1 Chloroflexota bacterium
GCCTGACGCTCGGCCACTTTCCGAGCTCGCTCGCGGGCACGACCGTGGGCGGATTGTGTGCGACTCGCTCGTCCGGCCAGGAATCGAGCCGTTACGGAAGCATCGAGGACATGGTGCTCAGCCTGGCGGTGGTGATGCCGGACGGAACGTTCGCGGCGCCTCGCCCGGGGCCGAGGTCCTCGCTCGGTCCCGCCCTGCACGAGCTCTACCTCGGATCCGAGGGCGCGCTAGGCGTGATCATCGGGGCGGTCCTCAAGGTGCACCGGCTGCCCGAATTCGTGGTCGGGCGCGGATTTGGATTCGCCGATCTGACCTCCGCCCTCGCATCGATGCGTGCAGTCATGCAGGCCGGCATCCGGCCGTTGTTGATGCGCCTGTACGACCCTGAGGACGCAGCGTTCAACGGCTACGACCTGCCGCTGGGGGCGTGCGTTCTCGTCGTCGCGACTGCCGGGTTGAAGGCCGTGGCAGAAGCCGAAGCCGATGCAGTCAGGAGGTTCGCGGGGAATGCCGACGACCTCGGCGAGGAACCATGGGATCGCTGGCAGCGTCATCGGTTCGACCTGTCGGCCGAACGCCTCAAGTCGCTGCTCGAGCCGCCGGGTGCCTACCTCGACGTGATCGAGCTCGCGGCGCCATGGACGGTGCTTCCACAGCTTCACTCACAGGTGAAGGCCGCAATAGGGGTCGGTGGGATCGCGTTATGCCATTTCAGTCACGCCTACGAGCAAGGCTGCTGTGCCTACTTCACGTTCGCAGGCGCGAGGGACACCGAAGATGCGGCTCGCTCGGCTTACAGCCGGGCGTGGGAGGGCGCAATGTCGTCAGCACTCGAGCTCGGAGCCACCATCAGCCATCACCACGGCGCCGGTCAGGCGCGGGCTCGATGGATTGCCGATGAGATGGGAGGCTGGATGCGCTTGTGGACATCGGTCAAGGAAGCCGTCGATCCCGCCGGGGTCATGAACCCTCGCGCGCTCGGAGGGGCGCGCTGACGTGGCGGACGTACTCTTCATCGTCAACCCTTCGGCGGCCGCAGGAAGCGCGGGACGTGAGTGGGCGGCCATCGAGAGCTGGCTGCCTTCGACCGGAATCAAGTACGAATCGGCGTTGACCACGGGACCGCTCGAGGCGACGGCGTTGGCCGAGCGCGCGGTCAGGGAATCCCGTCCGGTGGTCGTCGCCGTCGGCGGCGATGGAACCCTCAACGAGGTCGTCAACGGCTTCTTCCACAACGGCGCGCCGATCCCCACGACTACAAAGCTCGCAATGCTGCCGTTGGGGACCGGCGGCGATTTCCGGCGCACCCTGAACATCCCGCTCGACCACCGCGCGGCGATCCAGGTGATCGCGAGCGGCGTCCCACGTCGCCTCGATGCGGGCTGCGTGTCTTACCAGGCCGCCGACGGCAGCACCGGTGTTCGCCACTTCATCAACATCGCCGACGCCGGCCTCGGTGGCGAGGTCGTGCATCGCGTGAACAACGGCAGCAAGCGGCTCGGACCCGCGACGTTCAAGCTGGCATCCTTCCTCGCGCTGATGACATGGAAGAACAAGCCCATGAACGTGGTGGTCGATGGCGTCGCGCACGACCTCAAAGCGATGCAGATCGTGATCGCCAACTGCCAGTACTTCGGCGGGGGAATGCGCATGGCACCCACCGCCTCGCCTACAGACGGCGTGTTCGATGTGATCCTCGTCGGCGACGTCGGCAAGCTGGAGACGATCCGCGGCATCGGCACCGTCAGCAGGGGAGCTCACCTCGACGAGCACAACCGCCACTACCAGCTGATGTACGGCAAGCGCATCTCAGTCAGCTGTGAGGACAGGGTGCGCATCGACCTCGACGGCGAGGATCCAGGATTTCTGCCGGCGCTGTTCGAGATCCAGCCCAGCGCGATCGAATTCATCACACCGAGATAATTCGTTTGTGACGAACGGGGTCATCGCCACCCCGCATAGGCTCGCGTCAGAGGCGGGGGCGCAGGTGCTGCGGGAAGGCGGCAACGCGATCGATGCCGCCATCGCCGCCGATGCGGTTCTATGCGTGGTCTATCCGCACATGACTTCGGTCGGCGGGGACCTGATGGCGATCGTGTGGCCCGCGAACGCAGACACGCCGGTCGGGATCATCGGCTCCGGGCGATCTGGCGAGCTGGCGACCATCGAAGCCGTCCGCGAGCGGGGCCACGACACAATGCCCGAGCGCGGTGTTTTGAGCGTGACAGTCCCCGGCACCGTCGAGGCCTGGGGCCGATTGCTCGAACGGTTCGGCACGCTCGGTCTTGCGGCCGTGGTCGAGCCCGCGGTGGCGCTGGCCCAGAACGGCTACATCATTACGGAGCGCCTCGCGGCTTTCCTCAGAGAAGACGCCGAGCTGCTGACCCGAGAGCCGGCGGCGCACGAGCTGTACCCGCCAATGGAGGGTGGCATGCTGCTCCGCAACTCCGACCTCGCGTCGGTGCTACGCGACATCGGGCGCCATGGAGTCGGCACCTTCTACAGAGGCGAGATCGCGGCCGCCATCGTCGCCGCCATCAAGCGGCGCGACGGACTGGTGACCGCGAAAGACCTGGCGTCGCACCGCTCGCACTGGGTCGAGCCGTTGAGAGTTCGATATCGCGACCTCACGGTCTTCGAGCTGCCACCGCCCACACAGGGCCTTACCGCCCTGGCCATGCTGGTCCGGCTGGATCGAATCCCCCGCCAGCGGCTGCAGCCAGGGGTGGAATTCGTCACCACCTTCAAGCGCATCCGCGACGAGTGCTACCCCCTGCGGGATCGCTACATCACCGATCCCGAGTTTGCGGTCGCGCCGCTGGAGCCGTTTCTGGACCCCGGTCATGCGCCCGTAGGCTCGGCCGATGCGCGGGATGGCGGTGACACCATCTATTTGTGCGCGGCGGACGAGCACGGCAATTACGTATCTCTGATCCAGAGCGCGGCGTACAGCTTTGGCTCGGGGATCGTGGCCGAGGGCACGGGGATGTTGCTCCAGAACCGGGGCGCGTACTTCAAGCTCGACCGCAATCACGTCAACCGCCTGGAACCGAAGAAGCGGACCATGCACACGCTGATTCCGGCGATTGCCTCACGCGAAGGCCGCCCCGCGATCGTGTTCGGGTCGATGGGTGGCGAGGGGCAGCCGCAGCTTCAGACCCAGGTACTCATCAACCTCGTGGACCGTGATCTGGAGCCGGGTGAGGCGGTGGCGCGGCCTCGAATCCGCGTCCAGGCCGGCGGGGATATCGTGTCCGTCGAGGCCGACGATCCGGACGCGCGCGAGATCAACCGTTCGGGCTTGAAGATCGAGTTGAAGCCGCCGCAGCACCACTCGCTGGGTCACGCGGCCGCGATCGTCATCGATGGACCCGAGGCCTGGCGAGCAGGTGCGGACCCTCGTTCGGACGGCTCAGTCGAATACGTGGGGTAAGGCGATCGTCAAAAGGCCGGTATAATCCCTCTTCGGTTTGGCAGAAGAGACTGAAGTCAAGAGCAAAGTGATCGCCGAGTACAGGCGAGCTGAGAAGGACACGGGCTCTCCCGAAGTCCAGATCGCGCTCTCGACGGCGCGCATCCGGGAGCTGACGGAGCACCTTAAGACGCACGCCAAGGACCATCACTCGCGCCGCGGCCTACTCCTCCTTGTTGGCAAGCAACGGCGTCTGCTGAACTACCTGAGGGACACCGACGTCGAGCGCTATCGCGCGCTCGTCGGCAAGCTCGGGATCAGAAGATAGCCGGCAGTTTTAGTCGGGAGGGCTCGCGGTGGCGCGGGTCAGCTCTTAGAAGCTCTCACCAAACCAGGGGTTTGGCGGCAGCTGCTAGGAACCTGACCCAGGTCGCGCCGCAAGGGCATCCTCCCAGTTGGAGGTTTGTCACGTGGCAATAGTCACGAAGAACGCGGAAGTCGCCGGCAAGCGGCTTTCGATCGAAACCGGCCGGGTGGCCGAGCAGGCGAACGGAGCGGTGATCCTGCGCCAGGGCGATTCGGTCGTCCTCAGCACCGCGGTGATGTCGAAGGAGCCGCGGGAGGGGATCGACTTCTTTCCCCTCACCTGCGATTACGAAGAGAAGCTCTATGCAGCGGGCAAGATTCCCGGCGCCTTCATGCGCCGCGAGGGCCGGCCGAGCGAGGCCGCCATCCTCGCCTCGAGGCTGACCGACCGGCCTCTTCGACCGTTGTTCCCCGATGGGCTCAGGCTCGACGTGCAGGTCGTGTCGACCGTACTTTCGGTCGACCAGGAAAACGACCCGACCATCCTGAGCATCAATGGCGCATCGACGGCGCTGGTGATCTCGGACATCCCGTTCCAGGGCCCCGTCGGCGCTGTGCGCATGGGCCACCTTGACGGGCATCTGATCGTAACCCCGCCGATGTCGCGCATCGGCGAATCCGAGCTGGACCTGGTCGTCGCCGGCACCGCCGAGGCCATCCTCATGGTCGAGGCCGGCGCCAAGGGCGTCAGCGAGCAGGTCGTGCTCGAGGCGCTCGAGATGGCGCACGAGGCGATCAAGCAGCTGTGCGCCGCCCAGCTCGAGCTGCAGCGCGAGGTAGGCCGGCCCAAGCGTGAGTTCACGCCGCCGACGTTCCCCCAGCAGATCGTCGAGGTCGTCAGCGAGTACCTCGCCCTGCGCCTAGACCAGGCTGCTTTCAACCCCGACAAGGCCGCTCGCGAGGCGGCTGTCGATGAGCTGCGGAAGCGGACGATCGTCGAGCTCGGCGAGCGATTCCCCGAGCACGTCGACATCCTCGGCAAGCTGTTCGACAAGAAGGTCAAGGACCGCGTCCGGCAGCGGATCATCGAGGAAGGCGTGCGGCCGGACGGCCGCGGTCTCAGGGATGTGCGGCAGATCACCGT
>VBHX01000071.1 GCA_005879945.1 Chloroflexota bacterium
CCTGCTCAACCCCAAGACCGGCGCTTTCTTCGTCACCGTGATGCCTCAGTTCATCGTCCCGGGCGACCCGACGATAAGGCTGGTGGTGATGGTGGCCGCATTCGAGGTCATGCTCCTGGCCTGGCTCATCGCCTACGGCCACGTAGTCAGCCGTCTCGGTCGCAGCGGCGTCGGGACGCGGGTCCGCCAGGTGATGACGAGGCTGACCGGAATCGTCCTGATCGGGCTCGGCGCAAGGCTGGCCTTCGAGCGCCGCTGAGCCTCGCGGGCGTACGATTCGAATAGTGCTAGTGATTGCTCTAGGAGTGCGAGCTTGAAAGGTCGAGCATCCCGGGCGAAGCAAACCTGGCAGCGCGCCGGCGACTACGAAGACATCCTCTACGACACCTCGGACGGCATCGCCAAGATCACGATCAACCGGCCCGAGGTCCGCAACGCCTTTCGGCCGACGACGGTCTTCGAGATGTCGCGAGCGTTTGAGGTCGCGCGCGACGACCCCAAGATCGGCGTGGTCATCCTGACCGGCGCTGGCACCGAGGCGTTCTGCTCCGGCGGCGACCAGCGGATTCGTGGCGATGACGGCTACATCGATCCCAAGGGCACGGGAAGGCTCAACGTGCTCGACCTGCAGGTCCAGATCCGGCGGCTGCCGAAGCCGGTCATCGCAATGGTCGCCGGGTACGCGATCGGCGGCGGTCATGTGCTTCATGTCGTTTGCGACCTGACCATCGCCGCCGACAACGCCCGCTTCGGCCAGACCGGCCCGAAGGTTGGCAGCTTCGACGGTGGCTATGGCGCGGGTCTGCTGGCTCGCATCGTCGGGCAGAAAAAAGCACGCGAAATCTGGTTCCTGTGCGAGCAGTACGGCGCGCAGGAAGCGCTGCAGATGGGGCTCGTGAACAAGGTCGTACCACTTGCATCGCTGGAGAAGGAAACCGTGGAGTGGTGCCGCAGGATGCTCGACCTCAGCCCGCTTGCGCTGCGCATGCTCAAGGCCGGGCTCAATGCCGCGGACGACGGCCTTGCCGGCATCCAGCAGCTGGCCGGCGACGCGACGCTCCTCTATTACATGAGCGAAGAGGCACAGGAGGGCCGCGACGCGTACGTCCAGAAACGCAAACCGAATTTCGCCAAATTCCCAAAGCGACCCTGACGTGGTAGTGACCGTACCTGCGATGACGCCGGCGCGCGTCTGGTGGTCCGCGGTGCGGCCCGCGACGCTCGCCGCCTCCGTGTCGCCGGTACTGGCGGGCACCGCGGTCGCGATCCACGAGGGCAGCATTCGGCCTGCGGCGGGTTTCGCCGCGCTGGTCGTCGCGCTGGGGATGCAGGTCGGCGTGAACTTTGCCAACGACTACTCGGATTTCACTCGCGGCGCGGACACCCCTACCCGCATCGGCCCCGTCCGCGCAGCGTCGTCCGGGTTGATTCCGCCACCTCGAGTCATGTGGGCGGCGATCGTCGCCTTCGGTGGGCTGGGCGAGCTGTTTGTCTTCATCTTCTTCGGACTGGTCGCGACGTGCGGAACGGTGTACGTCGAGTCGCTTCGACTGACGCCGCTGGCCGTCCTCGCCGGCTGCGGCATTGGCTTTCTCGCCACCGCGATCCTGGTCCTCAACAATCTCCGAGACATCGAGACCGATGCAGCGGCCGGCAAGCGAACGCTTGCGACGAGGATCGGTCGAGACCGCACGCTCATCCTTCTCGTGGTCCTCGTATGCGCGGCGTTCACGATGCCGATCTTGATGTTCATGCTGAAGTTTGCGGCGGTGACCGTGATGCTGGTCCACTTCGGCATTCCCATCGCAGCGGTGCCCGTTCGCGCCGCGTTCGCGAGCCGGGAAGGTCCTGCACTGGTGGGCGCGCTCAAACGCATGGCGGCGACGGAGGTTGCCTATGCCCTGCTGCTGACGGCGGGCCTCCTCGCATGACGGTGGCCGCGGTCATCACCGCCGTCCACCCGCAAGATGTGGCGCGCGAGGTCGAGCGTCAGGTCGCCCTGGGATGCCGGTCATTCGTGCTGCACGAGGTCGCGGGCGGCGGGATGCTCGACCAGGAGCGGCTAGGTGCTGCTCGCTACGCAGCAGGTCTTCACGCCGAGGTCGAGCTCGAGTCCTCTTCAGACGTGCGCGTTCCCGCGAGGTGAGCAGCGAGCACGCGGGTGAACGCCTCCGGGCGCTCCTGATGGATGGCGTGGCCCGTGCGCGGAACGACCGCGAGGAGTCCGTTGGGAACCGAGGCGGCCAGCCTGCGCGCGGACGCGACGTATTCATGGTCGAGCTGGCCCGCGACGAACGTGCACGGAACGTTGACACGACCGAGCTGGTCCCACACCGGCTCCATCACGCCGGCGCCCATTCCGCGCAGCGAGGCCGCGAGACCGGCGACGGTGTTCTTCATGCGTTCGGCGCGCAGCTGTGCCACGAACGATGGTCCTCGCCGCTCGAGGCCCGCGAACAGCGGCAGGCCGCTCCAGTAGTCGACGAACGCTTCGACGCCGTCCTTCTCGATGCGCTCGGCAAGCGCCTGGTCGCCGAGCTTCCGGCCCTCTCGTGCCTGTGGCTCGAGGCCCGCATGGGCGCCGATCGTGAGCAGCGAGAGCAGGCGCTCGGGGCGGCGCGCGGCGACATGAAGTGCGAGGCGGCCTCCCATCGAATAGCCGACCAGGTGCGTGCGATCAACGCCAAGGTGACCCCAGAGCATTTCCAGGTCGGTGGCACAGGCATCCATGGTGCAGGCGGCGCCTGGCCGGAGTCGTGTCTCGCCGTGTCCGCGAAGGTCGGGGACCACGAATCGCCAGCCTGCCGGCATGGCGGAGACGACCTCTTGCCAACTTCGGCCGCTCTGCGTGAAACCGTGCAGGAGAGTGATCGGCTCGCCTTCTCCGGTGACGAAATAGTTGAGTCGTACGTCGGCGCCCTCCAGAATCACAGCCGAATCGTATGGATGTAGCGCAATCGTTCGCCGCGACCTTCGTCGACGAGCTCGCCGCGCAGGGCGTCGAGTACGCATGCGTCTCGCCAGGCTCGCGGTCGGCGCCGGTGGCGATGGCTCTCCAGCGCCATCCGCGGATCAAAGTCATCGTGCACGTCGACGAGAGATCCGGTTCCTTCTTCGGGGTCGGGCTGGGGAAGGCCACGGGCAAGCCGGCCGTCCTGCTGTGCACGTCCGGCACTGCGGCTGCGGAGTTTCATGCGGCTGTGGTCGAGGCGTTCTATTCGCAAACACCGCTCATAGTCATCACCGCCGACCGCCCACCTGAGCTCCGAGACGTGGGCGCCAACCAGGCGATCGATCAGCAGCAGCTCTATGGCAACGCTGTGCGTTGGTTCTTCGACCCGGGGACGCCCGTCGAAATTCCGGGAGCTCCGCGGATGTGGCGACGGCTTGCGGCACGGGCTGTGGCTGAGGCGGCGGGAGGTCCCGTGCACATCAACCTCCCGTTTCGCGAGCCACTGGTGCCGCCACCAGGCCAGGTGCCTTCGGCTCAGGGCGAGGCAGGGCAGACCATCACGAGCGGCCGGGTCCTGCCGACCCCGGCGCAGCTGGCCACCCTTGCGTCCGCGCTTCAGCGCGCGCGCAGGCCGCTGGTGGTGGCGGGCGAGATGCGCGACGGCCAGCGGCTGGCACATGCGCTCACCCGACTCGGCCTGCCGGTGTTGGCCGAACCCGGTTCCCAACTGCGTCGCGTGGAGACGGGCGCCGCCGTCGAGTCGTACGAGGCGCTGCTTCGCGCGGGCTGGTCACTCGAGCACGGACCGGACCTGGTGATTCGCATGGGCGCGACGCCGACGTCTCGCGCCCTGAACGCATGGCTGGCGGCGGCTGCGCCGCCGACGTTCCTCATCGACCCGGATCATTCGTGGCGCGATCAGGATCAGGTCGCTCGCCATGTCGTCGAGTGCGACCCGCAAGCGTTGTTGGAGGCGCTGCCGCCCGTAAATCGCACGCAGTGGCGGGACGAGTGGCTGGCGGCCGGTAAGAAGGCGGGCGCTGCCATCTCGGCCACACTCATCTCAACCCCGCTTCACGAAGGACACATCGTCCGCGCGCTCGCCGCGCGGCTACCGGACGCCGGCCAGGTCTTCATCGGGTCGAGCATGCCGATCCGCGCCGCCGACACCTTCTGGCCGCTCGCCAAACCACTCCAGCGGTTCTACGGCAACCGCGGCGCCAGCGGAATCGATGGGCTCGTTTCCACCGGCCTCGGTGTCGCCACCGGCAAGAGCGACGTCCCGACGGTGCTGCTGCTCGGCGATCTGTCCGTCTACCACGACATGAATGGGCTCTGGGCGATCGGGCGTCACGGCGTGCGGGCGACCATCGTCGTCTGCGACAACAACGGCGGCGGCGTTTTCAACTTCCTGCCGCAAGTTGAGCACCAGGACGTTTTCGAAGAGATTTTCGCCACCCCACTGGGCCTCGATTTCGCGCAGATCGCTCGCCTCTACGGACTCGTCTACAGCCCGGTGCACGAGCGATCCGGGCTCGAGCCCGCGATCGCCGACGCGATCGACAAGGCGGCGCCGACGATGGTGGTCGTGCGCTTCAAGCGCGACGACAGCGTTAGCGGCCACCGCCTCTGTTGGGAAGCTGCGGCGGCAGCGTTACGGGATTGAGCTAGTCGAGTAGGAAGTCGAGCACGATCCGGTTGAACGCCGCCGGATGCTCGAGATTCGGGAGGTGCGCGGCGTCGTGGATGACTGCCTTGCGGGCACCTTTGATGGAAGACATCAGTATCTCGATCGTGTCGAGCACCGGAGGCACGTCTTCATCACCCACTACGAGGAGCGTTGGTGCCGTGATCTCATTCAATCGATCGATCGCGGGTGGATCGAGCTTGTCCATCGGCGCACTTTCGAAATCGTTGCGGAGTGAACGACCGTTCATGTCGAGGAAGAGCTCGCGGAGCTGTCCGCCGATGTGACCGCGCGGCCGGCCCGGCCCATCAAGCCAGATTCGAGCCTCGGCCTGGTTCAGCGCGTCCATGTCCTTGGCCTCTTCCGCCGCATTCACCTCAGCCCACAATTCCGGGTATTTCTTACCGAAGTCGGCCCCGCTGACACCAGGCCCGACGAGCACCAGTTTCGACACACGTGCGGGGTGATCGAGGGCAAGATCGATTGCGGTGCCGCCGCCAAACGAACAGCCGATCACGTGCGCGGGTTTCAACGCCAGTTCGTCCATCAGCGCGATCAAGTCCGCGACCGGCGACCAACGCCGAGGTGGAAGCTCGGAATCACCAAAGCCGCGGGTGTCAGGCCGGACGACATCGAAATGCTTCGCAAACTCTTCGATCTGCGGCTGCCACATACGCGAGTCGGCGATGCCCGCGTGAAGCATGACCATGGGAAACCCCGAGCCTTCACGGCGGTAGTGGATGGTGGCGCCGTTGAGCTGCGTCTTCACGTCAGCGCCGTCAAGAGCACCTTGAACTTCAGATCGGTCTCGTCGAGCTCGCGAGCCGCGTCCGAATCAGGCATGACGCCAACGCCCGCGTAGAGTCGCGCGCCGTCCTCCCACAACAAGCCGCACCGCAAGGCGACCGCGAACTCGCCATCGCCGCGAGCATCGACCCATCCCACCGCGCCGGCGTACCAACCCCGCTCCATCGCTTCCAGCTCGTCGATCATCTTGTCGGCTGCGTCGCGGGGCCAGCCCCCGACCGCGGGAGTGGGGTGGAGGGCGGCGGCCAGCTCGAGCGCGTCCGCAGCAGGCTTTCTGAGGTCGGCAGTCACCGTTGTCGCCAGGTGCTGGATGTTGGTGAAGCGGACGACCTCTGATGGGCGCGCAGAGACCGTTTCCGCAAACGACCTCAATGCGTCGACAACGAAATCGGCGACCAGGCGATGCTCAGCCCCATCCTTCGCGCTCGCCTCGAGCTGATGTGCGAGCCTCTCGTCGTCGGCCTCGTTGGCCCCACGCGCGACCGAACCCGCCATCGGCTGCGCAAATGCCTTAGTCCCTGTCCGGCGAACCAACAGCTCCGGCGATGCGCCTACCAATGCAGTGCCATCCGCGCCGGTGACCAGGTAGATGAAGCACGACGGATACGCGGCGCGCAGCGAGCGCGCCACCGTCGCCGCCGCGACCACGCCGTCACC
>VBHX01000072.1 GCA_005879945.1 Chloroflexota bacterium
CGACATCTTGTAGGTAGTTGAGTGCCAGGCGGCTCATGCCCAGGTAAAGACTGACGTTGGCGCCTAGAAGACGGCCCAATACGCCGGGGAGCCGGCTCCTGCGCTTGTTTGTAATCAGCGGGTCGATTGGTATTGCGGGCAACCGCGTTCGCAGTAGAAGTGGTCATACCAGTGGTGGATGTTGTCAGGGCAGTCGTCCACCTCAACCTCTGGGCAAGAGGATCCGCACAGGCGGCCGACTCGCACCCGCCAGCGGAAGAAGTGCTCATGGCAGCCACGAATCCACACCAGGAACTCGCTGACCCCGCCTTCGGCCGCATCGGGTGCCACCTCGAATGAGACCACTGCATATCCCCGCTCCTCGGGAGCAAGCTCGAGCTGTGGCGGCTTGATGACGAGCCCCTTGGATGAGGGGCTCGGCTCGATCCTGGCCGTACGCGGCGAGGAGCCACAATTCGTGACCCGAATCCGGATTGTGGCAGTGGAGCCCGGGCAGGCCCGGCTGCCAAATGTACCCAACGGCTGCGGCTCCCAGCAGGGAGGTGGTATCCGGCAGTTGCAGCCGGCGTGGCTACGTCTTCTCGTAACCGCGGGACCGGCCGTGCCAAGTACCGAAGTGGTGGCGCCGAAAATCGCGGAGAGCATGCTGAGCCCGGTCCGGGACCCGACGTCAACGAGCTCGGCGACCGCGTCAGCCAATGAGCCTTCTTTCGGGTCCTTCGTGTCCACGCTCATTCCTTCTCGTCCTCATCCTCGGCTTCGTGTTCGTCCTCGTGCTCACGCGATGGCACGCCGCTCGTCGTGTCGATCTGCACGCCGTAGCGAACGTGTCCCAGAGGCCAGGTGCCCGCGTAGTCCCTGCCCGAACGCATCCGATCAGGAAGCTTGAACACCGCCGTGAGCTCTCGTGAGTCGCCGGGTGCAACGTTGCCCGCGCCCTTCTCGATCTGGACCCTGACCAAACCACCATGGGCTTCTGCCAATGCGTCGGCGAATCGATCGATCCGCCGCTCTCCAGGCGACAGCTTGGCTCGAAACGTCTGGCCGAATGCACGCTCGAGACCATCGAGCTCGGAAACGCCGAAGGCGTGCACGCGTTTGACCTCGAAACCGACATTGCCCAGGTTGGTCAGAGTCAGCTGGGCGGTGACGCGCGCACCCGGTTGGCCACGCAGTCGCAGGCTGCCTGGGATCAGGCGCATGTAGAGCCTGGGCTCCACCTCAAAGGTCGCGATATGGGTCTGGTCGCCCACCTGGATGGTTCCGCGGTAAGCCCCGGGCAGTGTGGTTGTCGGCAAGGAAAGGCTGAGCCAGGTGTCCTTGCCGGCGGGGGGATCAATCGGTTGGGCGAAGAATGGACCGGGAGCCGCGCCTCGCTTCGGCAGGTCCAACTTGACAGCGAGCGATATCGGACCGGATGTCGGCAGCTCAACCGCTCCCGTCAACCGGTCCGGCCAACCCCGAAAGTGGACTGCCTCAACCGATCTGGACTTACCAGCCATCAGTGGCCGGCCACATCGTGCGTTTGGCCGCAGATCTCACATGGGTTCGGGTGGTAAGGCTCCGTGATGATCTGCGCTTCGCCGCAAAGGCTCAAGCAGGCGAGCTCGAAACCTGCGACCGACAGTGCGAGAGTGAAGTCGGCCGGGAGGTGAGCCCTGACGGAGGGTATCTCCTTCAATCGCAGCGACACATCCACCGGTCGCACGTCGAGGCTGACGGCGACCGGCTTGATTTCGAGAACGAGCGGCTGGATGTCCAGCGTGATCGTGGGCAGGTGGTCGACGCTGACATGGAAGTTGGCGGGGATGTTGTGAAGGGTGAGATCGAAGCTTGAGGGAATCCCGCTCATGCAGCAGCCTCCATGACGCCGAGCGCGACCGCGAGGACCGGTCTTCGATCATCCCACCTAGTTAAGGGAGCGTCAAGTGACGGATGCTATTCTTGAGCGAATTCCAACGTCGTCCGCTGAGTTCGAGGTGTGATGGCAACTGGTTCCAAGGCGCAGACCGATGAAGTTCGTCAGGTCGTCTTGGCCGCTGCACGCACCGAGCTGGCCGCCATCTCAGCCGCCATCGGTTTCTGGGCCGGATGGGTCGAATCTGCAGGCCGATACACGCAGGCGCTGGGCCAGGAGCTCGCAGGCATCGAGGAGGGCAGCGCCAACTCGGATGAAATGGTTGGCCGCCTCACCGATCTGAGCCGCCAATATCTGCGCGAGCTGTCGGAACTGCCGCGGTCCAGCGTTAAGCAGTTCACGTCGGAGCTCAAGAAGATCAGCCAGCCGAAGGGGAAACGAACCAGGGCCGCCAGAGCCAAGGACTAGAGCAGCCCAGCACTCCGCGGATCGCTTGCCTTGGCCATCAGGACTTCGATCGTTTGCAACCACTTCCTCTGCAGGTCGAGCAACCAGGCAGCACTCCAAGCGGGTTCTTGGAGGAATGATCGCCACCAGCTCATCTGCCATTCGCCCATGTCCAGAACGGCGGCAGGCAAGGGCGGCTTATCACCCTGGACGATCGCACTTAGGCTGCGTGGAGCGAGCGCCATCAGCTCGCGTGCCATCTTCAGCCAGATCGTGGACAGGATCCCGTACGGGTTCGTTTCGAGGCCTCCGAAGTAAGTCCCGCCGACTCGACCAAAGGCCTCGTCTCGCTGAGCGACTTCGCATCCTCTCGCAAGCAGCTTCAACCACGGACGCGCCAGGTGCCTGTTCCGCATGTATGCGGCGCAGAGGTCGACGAAGATCATCGAAGGATCGAAATACTCGCGAAACCGTCGTTCGTATCTCGAGAGAAAGGCGGCATCGAACCTGCCCGCATTGAGAGCTTGTGTGACTACATCGGCTGCCAGCAACGCGGATTCGATCGCCGGAGTGATTCCCTCGCCTGTCATCGGATCGACGAAGCTACCCGCGTCCCCGACCAGCAGGCCGCCGTCAAAGTGGTTGCGTCCGGCAGCACCGTACGTCTTGACGATGCCTCCGATCGGGGCGGCGCAAAGGCGAAGTTCGCCGCAACGCGGAAGGCGGCGCTTCACATCCTCGAAGAAAGCATCGAAGAGGTGCGGCACACTGACATCTCGGCGGTTGCGTGTCTCAGAAAGGATCCCGACACCGATGTTCACGACCTGGCCACGCATTGGAAACATCCAGCCGTAGCCCGGAAAGAGCCTCTGCTCGAAGAAAAAGGCCGCTTCGCCCACGTCACCGTCGATCCCGGCCGCATACGCTCGCTGGGAGACTGCGGTGTGACGGGGATCTGTCACAAGCAGGCCTGCAGACCTTGCGACCACCGAATTGACGCCGTCCGCACCGACCACGAGATGAGCCCGTTCGACGATTTCGCGTCCGTCGTGCTGAGCGCGGACCTCCACCCCGGCATCGGTGGCCAGCACATTATTCACAAGCGTCTGCTCGCGAACGATCACTCCCGCCCTCTCTGCCGCCTGGATCATCTCGTGGTCCAGGCGCTCACGGGGCACGATGTATCCGTGCGCCGGCAGGTCGACGCGCCGGCCGTAGAAGGGGATTGGGCCGCTGTACACGCGGCGGAATTCGACGTAGGTCGACGAATGAGTAATGGGCAGGGGCGAATCCGCCTCCAGCGACGTCAGGCATCCCATCGCCTCGAGCACTCGGAGGCCACGCGGCTCGACGTAATCGCCACAGACCTTCTCGCGCGGATAACGGGTTCGCTCCAGTACCAACACCTTCGCTCCAGTCGATGCCAACCGCCAGCCGACAACTGCTCCAGCAGGACCGCCGCCCACCACGATCACGTCGTACCGCCCTCTCTTGCCTGAGCGCTTCATTGGGCCCTCGAGAGTGCACGCGTATGACGGATCAACTCGATCAGCCCGCTGGGGAAAGGTGCATTGCTGCGCGCCTCCACCTCGGCCTCCGAGGCAATCGTGTCGAGATATGCCTCTGCCTCGGGCAAGGCGGCCACGAGGTGCTCGGTTATCGCACTGATGTCGCCGGGATCGTTGCTGCCAAACAGCACAGCGGTGTTTGGATTGCGTATCGCAATCGCGGCTGGGAGCGTGAGGATGCCGTCGGAGATGTCCTTCTCACTGCCACCCCCAAGGGCCGCAGTGCCTCGAACGTCGGCGACGTCGTCGCAGCCGTGGTACAGAGTCCCGAGGAGCTGGCCGTACCTGCGCAGCTCGTCGTCACGGGTGCCTAGGCAAGCGCAGGTCTCGAACATCGACCCTGTGTCCTCGCCCGCCAACGCACGCCAATCCTCGACGCCCATCGGCCGCCGTCGCAGACGCCATTGCGCACATTCGGCAACGCCGAGTCGCTGCATCAGCTCAGCCAGCCTGCTTACGCTGTGGGCGTCCTCTGCCACGAGGCCTGATGCAGCTGACGTGAGATAGCCGGCCGTCATGAGGGCTGGAAGTAAGCCGAAACGGCAGTGGAGCGAGAGCTTCTGGCGTCGATATCTCGAGCGATCCAGGATGTCATCGATGATCAAGGAAACGTTGTGGGTGATCTCGATCGCCGCGGCGGAGCGCAATACTTTCACGGGAACTGGTCGTTGGGTGACAGCGCGATAGCAGGCGAAGAGCGTCACCGGCCGAAAGTATTTGGCGCGACCTTCGAGCTGATAGCGGACCATCGGCAAGACTTCAGGGTCGATCTCCACCATCCATGTTTCCAGTAAATTCCGCAACCGTTCGATCTCGTCCGCGAGTCCGAGCGCTTCCGGCAGACCCCACGCCGAATCAACCCTCGGCGAATCGATGCTCATCGCCGTTGGGGACTCCATGACGAGTACGTGCTCATCCAGATATCACGCTCGAACCTAGAGCCCAAACAACGCCCCTTATCGTCTAGTGCTCAGAACTCATGACCGGGCGGCGTCGGCGAGGCGCAGTCTGGTCGCTGGCCCCGCGCAATGAAGACTTCGGCGGCTCAAATTGGCCCTACGCGTCCGCCGGAGAAAAGAGCCTCGATCCCACACGGTCAGAATCCCACCAAACATCAAAGCCACCGCACATGCCTCTAAACCGCTCGACATAATCGTGCTCAAGACAGTCGGCCATCCGTCTGAACTCTCGGCCTAATTCGGGGGAAACCTAGCGAAACCTCGCATAGGAAGGATTGCATAGACATAGGTGCGCAGGGACAAAGCTCCCATTTCCTTCCGCCCGACGACGGCCTAGTTTGGCGCCGACTGCTTCGTGTCGTGCTTCCTCTCTCGGCTGCCCTGATTTTGGGCGTCATTGGCGTCGCTCAAGCTGAAGCCGCGCCGGGCGGCAGGACCGGCCTGCACGAGTCGCCAGCCGCGCGGCCGGCCGCGGCGGGACCCAACAACCCTCCACCGTCCGAGCCGAGCGGGCACCGCCCCACGATTGGGACGTCTTCCTTGCTCGTCAAGCTCGTACCCGGCCTCACCCCCGCTCAGGTGCTCGACCTGGTGACCACGCGCGGTGGGATCGAACGCGCAACCGTTCCGGCCCTTCGTCTGGTCGTGGTGGACGTACCGGCTGCGCAGGCGCAGGCCATACGGGCTCGTTATCTCAAGGACTCACGAGTCAGGTCGGTCGAGGTCGACCAGCAACGGAAGACGGCGGCAACCCCCTCGGACCCGCTGTATTCGATGCAGTGGAACCTGCCCAAGATCGGCTGGGACAACGTCTTCGGCAGCGTCACGCCGAGCGGCACCGCAACAATCGCCATCCTGGACACCGGGGTAGACGCAAGCCATCCTGATCTCGCCGGCCGCGTGCTGCCCGGGTATTCGGCGTTCGCCGGATCGAATCCGGCCACCGACCCGAACGGCCACGGCACGGAGATGGCAGGCATTACTGTCGCCACGACTGACAACCAAACTGGGATCGCTGGAGTCGCCTACTCAGGCGTATCGATCATCCCGGTCCAGGTCCTCGATTCGACTGGAGTTGGGCAGGACAGCGACATCGTCAACGGCGTGATCTGGGCCGCCGACAACGGGGCGAACGTGATTCTCATGCCGTTCAGCAACACCGGTTTCAGCCAGACCCTGCAGGACGCGGTCAGCTACGCATGGTCGAAGGGCGTAGTGCTCATCGCTGCGACCGGGAACAACGGCTCATCAAGCGCGACGTATCCGGCCGGCGACGCGGACGTCGTTGGTGTCTCCGCGACCGACCAGAACGACGCCCTGTGGAGCGGGAGCAACTACGGCGCGGACACGTTCATCGCGGCGCCCGGCGTGAGCATCCCGACCACAGAGCCCGGGGGCACCTACATCTCGATCAGCGGAACCTCCGCATCATCGGCGATGGTCGCGGGTGTCGCTGCATTTGAGCGTGCTGCTGATCCCGCGGCAAGCAACGCGGTCATCGTCGGACGGTTGGCGCAAGATGCCGATCCCGCTGGAACTGCGCAGCAAACGGGCAACG
>VBHX01000079.1 GCA_005879945.1 Chloroflexota bacterium
CGACCTACACATGGAGCGACCCTGTGATGCTCAGCGACGAGGTCGTCGTGCTTGCGTTTCGCGACCGCAGCCTCGCCGGCCAGACGCTCACCGACGGCGAGTCCGCGCACACCTCATACGTCCTCAATCTGGTCCGCCCTGTGGTGTTCACGTTCCTGCGCGACTGCGCCGAGACGGCGCGCCTGCGCCTCGCGGATGTGATCGAGATGCGGGTGAGTACCAATAGCGCGTCGATCGCCGACATCACGCTGCCGCTCGACGAGATCGTCCGCTCGAACGGCGACCGCCTACTGTGGCGGGTCGCCGGCTGAACTAGAGCCGGACCTCGACTAAGTCGGCGTTGACGAAGGCGATGCCGTCGGTGACGCCGACGGCGATGGCGACGGCGATCGGGCACCGCTCGCTGCGGGGCTGGCAACCGGGGTCGGGGTGGCGATGATCGGAGTGGCGACCGGAGTCGGGGCCTGATTTGTGAAGAAGAGCGCCAGCGGCACGATGATCATGCCGACGATGACGGTCAGCACAAACGTAACCGCGCCCCATTCACGCCGTACGAATTGCCAGTTCACGAGCGGTGAATTCTAGCCAGTGTTAGAAGTCGTCGTCGTCGCGTGAGCCGCCGAGCGCTTCCTCTTCCTTCTTCTTGCGCTGGTTCAGGAGGCGGATGAAGTCCTGGGCGCGTGCGAGTGCCTTCCAGCGCTCCGGGAAGAAATCCTGAACCAGGATCTGCTTGTCCGGCATCTGGTAGACCGTGACGCACCACTTGTTGAGGGTGCGCGAAACTTCAACCTCGAAGTCCTTCTCCGCGGTCTCGTACTTGACAACCTTGTCGTCGTCGAACCTTCTTCGTCCTGATACAGCCATAGGTAATTCACTCGGGCGGGCATTCGGCTCATAGAGCGTATTCCAAGTATAGCCACCTGCTATAGGCTCCCAAACCTGCTCGGTGGGCTTCCGACCCTACTCGCCGAGCAGTTCCCTGAGGAGGGGCGTCAGCTCCTCGCGGAGGCCTTCCCGGCGCATCGCCAGGGTCAGGTTTGCGCGCAGGTAGCCAGGCACCGTCCCGGTGTCGTAATAGTCGCCCTCGAACTCAATCGCCACCACCGGGTGCTTGCCGACCGTCCGCATGATGGCGTCGGTCAGCTGGATCTCCGATCCGGAACCCGGCGAGGCCCTTTCAAGCTCGTTGAATACGGCCGGGGCGAGGACGTAGCGGCCCAGGATGGCGAGGTCGGAGGGCTCGGTACCCAGTTTTGGTTTCTCAACCATGTCGATGACGTTGTGCAGCCGGCCCCTGCCACCGTTGGTCACGACCACCCCGTAGCGGCCGACCTGGCTCCTGGGAAAGCGGCGCACCGCCAGGACGGTGGCGCCCGTCTCCCGGTGGGCGTCGATGAGCTGCCTTAAGCAGGGCTCGGCGTCGCCGAGGATGACGTCGTCGGCCAGTAGGACGGCGCACGGCTCACCCTCGACCAGCTTGCTGGCGGTCCACACGGCGTGCCCCAATCCAAGCGGCTCTTTCTGCTGCGTGTAGACGATGCGGACCCGGTCGCTCAGCTCGTCCACCTGCTTGAGAATGGCGAGCAGGTCTTCCCGTCCCCTCATGCGCAAGTAGTGCTCGAGCTCGAGGGAGCGGTCGAAGTGGTCGACGATGGCGCGCTTGCCACCGCCGGTGACCATGATCACCTCTTCGATTCCGCTGGCGATCGCCTCTTCGACGCCGTACTGGATGGTGGGCTTGTCGACCAGCGGCAGCATCTCTTTCGGCTGGGCTTTGGTCAGCGGCAAGAAGCGCGTGCCGAGACCTGCCGCGGGAAAGATGGCTTTGCGGACGCGGCCAGTGGTCACGGACAGGGGCCGTGGCGAGAGATTTGGAGGATCGGCGCCGTAGCTGCCAGGAGCCGACGAGCACGCGAGGTAGCGCATCGTCTATGCGCGATCGAGCGCGCGCAGGAGGCGACAACGCAGATGGGGTGCCTAGATCCCAAAGATCCGGGGATCCCTGTCGGGGACCACATGGTCATTGTTAGATTGTCCGTGATGATGCCCCTCGACCGCATAAACCCTGGCATCGAAGGTCGTCTCGAGCGCGTCGTCGACGGCGATCTGATCACCAATCACGTCGGCGGCAAAGGCACTTTCGCGACCCCCGCGATGATCGGGCTGATGGAGATCACGTGCCACCGCTCGCTGGAGAGCTTTCTGCCCGAGGGTCAAACCACCGTCGGCTATGAAGTCCACGTGCGCCACGTCGCCCCGACCGCGCCCGGCAGCACCATAGTGGTCACCACGAAGCTGACCGAGGTCAAGGGCAACAAGCTCTACTTCGAGGTCGCGTGCCACCAGGGCGACCTGATGGTCGGGTCGGGAATCCACAAGCGGGCGATCGTCCCCGCGGATTTCTAGGTAGGTAAGGTCGGCTTCGGTTTCGCTTTCCTCCGCTTGCCGGCGATGTGCAGGGCGAGCTTCTTCAGACCCGGATTGACGGCGATCACCTTGGGGCCTCTCACCTTCTTGTCCCGAGCTTTGACATGTGCGCTTTCTCGCGGTTCGATCCGGTCGAGCTCGTCTGTCATCCACCTATCATTGACCGAGCGTTGAGGGAAGTCGAGTCCGAAACGGCTGGTATAACGCCCAGCTCTGTGGAGGCGGCGGCACGCGACCTCGCCAATTACCTCGCCCCCACTCCTCTGCAGTACTCGCGCGCGTTCACCGACAAGGCCCGGTGCCATGTCCATATCAAGATCGAGTCGATCCAGCCAATCCGCGCCTTCAAGGTCCGCGGCGCGCTCACCAAGGTCATGCGGCTGCATCCGGAGGAGAGGTCGGCAGGGGTGATCACGGCCTCGGCCGGCAACCACGGCCAGGGCGTCGCGTACGCCGCTGCCGCCTTCAACATCCCTGCCACGGTCTACGTGCCGGAGACTGCCAACCAGCTGAAGGTCGAGGCCATCCGGCGGCTCGGAGCACAGGTCGTTCCGGCCGGCCGCAACTACAACGACGCGTACCTCGAGGCCATGCGCCACACCGAGAAGGGCGGAGCGACTTTCGTGCACGCCTTCGACGACCCGGACGTGATCGCCGGCCAGGGCACTATCGCGGTCGAGCTGCTGCGGGACCTCGAGGACGTGGATACCGTGCTGGTGCCGATTGGTGGCGGAGGGCTCATCGGCGGAATCGCGATGTACCTGAAGGAGAGGCGGCCGAAGGTGAAGGTCATTGGGGCCGAACCGGTCGGCGCCGACGGCATGCATCGCTCGCTGGCGGCGGACCGGATCGTAACGCTCGACCGCGTCAACACCATCGCCGACGGACTGGCCGCTTCTGCGCCCGGCAAGCTGACCTTCGAGCTCGCGAAGCGCTACGTGGACGAGGTTCTACTGATCGAAGAGACCGAGATGCTGCGCGCGATCCGGTTGGTGTTCGAGTGGGAGCACCTTCTCGCCGAGCCCGCCGGGGCGGCCGCGATCGCGGCCCTTCTCTATCACTACCGCCCGAGCCCGAACGAGAAGGTGGTCGTCGTGCTGTCCGGAGCCAACGTGACCGACGAGGTGATGATCCGCGCGCTCAAGTCGCGCTGAGGGAGTTACGCTGAAACGGTTCTCCGCCGGCCGGACATTTTGGGGGTTGACCGATGAAGGCCTATGTCCTGATCAACGCATCGCCCGGTCGTGCGCTAGAGGTCGCCAAGAAGATGGAAGGCGTTCACGGCATCACTGCGGCCGATGCGATCACGGGTGAGTACGACGTCATCGCAGTCTGTGAAGCGCCTGACGTCAACTCCATCGGCTCACTGATCGTCGATAAGATTCAGAAGATCGACGGAGTCTTCAAGACGGTGACCTGTCTAGCCGTCAAATAGATTCGTAGTTGAAGACAGATGGGTCGCCAGTAGGCCCGATTACTCGGGCCGTCACCCAAGCGCGAAACTTCCAATCGCCGCTAGCGTGGCCGGGAGTTCCGCGGTGAAGCCTGCTTCACCGCGTTCCTCGACGGAGTCTTCAAGACCGTTACCTGCCTAGCCGTCAAATAGCCCCTCGGCGCGGCCGACCGGCTCGACGCCTGTGAGGTCTGACAGCCAGCCGGCCATCTGCGGCATCGCTTGCTCGAAGCTGCCCACCGATGGCGACCACGTGAGCTCGCGGCGGGAGTGCGAGTCGTCGAGCAGGTGCGGCTTGCCGATCACGTCCACGGCGTAGATCCCAGGCCAGACCGGAGCACCCTGTGCTGCCAGCGTCTCCACAGCCAGGGCGCGGAGATATGCGATGTCGTACGGCAGGCTGACGATATGGGCGCCGATCCCTGCCGCACGTGCGCACGACTCCAGCAGGTCTCGCCACGTGGCATCGAACCCGCCGATCAGGTAACTCTTCCCAGGCTTGCCACGATCCGCCGCTGCAAGGCAGGCGCGCCCGACATCCTCGGCCGCTATGAATGTCTGCCTGACCGCGCCGCCGCCGGGCAGCCACACACGCCCGCGGGCGAGCGATCGCATCAGCCGCGGCAGCATCCACTCCTCCCCGAGCCCGAACATCCTCGCGGGCCGCAGGACCACGACCTCGAGATCCTGCGCGGCTTCGAGAAGCCAGCTCTCCTCGAGCAGCTTGAGGCGCTCGTACGCGTGGGTGGGCTTGAGCCTGGCCTTCTCGGTGATCTTGCCGACGTGATCGGGTCCGTAGACGTCGGCCGTCGACACGTGCACGATCCGCCGCACACCGGCGCTCCGTGACGCCTCGACAACGCGCTGCAGCAAGCGCGGCGGATCTCGCCGGACGCGGAGCCTTCGTGCCGGCGACCACGACTCCGCGCAGTAGTGCACGACCTCGACCGACTTGATCGCATCGGCCAGGGTCTCGTCATCCGCGTCGGCGTTGAGCTCGATGACGGGCGCCTCGCGGGCAAGTGCCCTCGACACATGGTCGCCAAGGAACTCTCCGGCGCCGATGACGAGGTGCAAAGCCCCCGGATTAAAGCACGGGGTGACGCGAGCGGCCCTGCCCTAGGCTTCGGATCGGCGTCCGCGCCGCCGCTGGAGCCCGGCGGTGAGCGCGCGCTGTACGTTGTCCACGACCTGCGCCACCCTCTGGCCGAGCGACCACCAGGTCGGCGGGTCGGGCCTGATGGGCGGACCGATGGAGATGTCGACTCGGCTGAACGGGCGGAGCACGTCGGTCCCTCTCACCGAGACCGGCGAGATTGGCACACCCGCCTGCAAGGCGAAGTGCCCGATCCCGACCTTGAGCGGTCGCAGCGCCCGGCCGCGCGAGTAGCGTCCCTCGGGGAAGATGAGGACGACTCCGCCCCGCTCGAGGATCTGGTAGACGGTCCGCAGCCCCGCCTCGTCCAGCTCGCCGCGATGCGGCGAGATCGGAAATACTCCAATCAGGGGGAGCAGCCGCCGCTTCCAGGCGCGGTTGAAGACCGTCTCCCGCTTGGCCATGGTGTAGATCATCGGGCCCCCCGGAAAGAACGGGATGATGAAGGCGGGATCGAACCAGGCCTGGTGGTTGGCGGCGATTATGCACGGCGGCTCCGGGATGTTCTCCACTCCGCTGACCGTGATCCGGAACAGGTGCAACACCAGCCACCGGACGATGCGCACGATCAGTCGGTAGAGGCGCGGCGGGTTCTTGGGGTCGGGATGGACGAGCGGGTCGAGCGAGGCGGCGACCAGCGCCCGGTACTCGGGCCCGGTGTACTGCCTGGCAGGTGGAGATCCGCTAGGAGTCGAGGAAGGTGTGGAGGACGCGGTTGAACTCCTCCGGCCGTTCGGCCTGGGGCGTGTGGCCCGCGCCTTCGATCACCGCAAGCCGCGAGTGTTCGACGAGCGCGTGGGCGCGGGTTGCGTGCGCGACCGGAAACAGCGGGTCGTCAGCGCCCCAGATGAGCTGCAGAGGGACCTTGATCTCGTGCAGCCGGTCGCTTACGTCGTACTGCGCGCCGAACAGTGCGCGTGGCGAGACGAGGGATCGCACCGTTGCCAGGTAGGCGTCGTGGTAGCCCTCGGCCGCGTAGAGCTCACGCAGGTTGTCGAGATAGCGGTCGTCCATCGTGCGGCTGAGGTCCACGCTGGCGCCGACGTAGCGGCCGGCGACTCGCCGGATGACCGGGGCGGGCACCCAGTTGAGCGCGTCGCGGGCGACCTTCATCACCGTCTCCCCAACCCGTGGCAGGGTCATCAGCCCGTATGTCAGGTGGATCGCGGGCCGGCCCAAGCCGAGCGAGTTGACCAGGACCAGCTTACTCACGCGCTGTGGCTCGGTCAGCGCCAGCTCGAGGGCGATTCGCCCACCCAATGACGCGCCCACCACCGCGGCCTGGCGAAGTCCGCGTCCATCCATGTACCGCTCTATGAATCGCGTGAAATACGGGATTCCATAGCGTGCGCGAGGCTTCTCGCTGCGGCCGAACCCCGGAAGGTCAGGCGCGTAGATCCGGTGCCGGGCGGCGGTTGGCTCGAGGTTGAATCGCCACTCGATGTAACCCGACGTGCCGAGGCCGTGGATGAACAGCACCGGTGTGCCGCGCCCACCGTGGGTGTGGTGAACGCGCAGCGATCCCATGTGGAGCATGCCGCCGCGAAGCGCCTTCGGGGCGCGTCGAAACCCGATCACTGAGAGAGTATGCGGGCGGGGGCGCGGAGGCCGGTCACTTCCTGGCCTGACTCGAAGCGTTTGGTCTTCCCCGCCTTGATCACGGTCACCGCGCCAGGTCCCATCGCCCGCCAGGTCGCATCGCGCCAGAGCGCGGCGCTCCGCTCGTCGATACCCAGTAGAGTCGCTTCAGGCAGCGCCTGCTGCGCGGATTCGACCCAGCGATGGCCGAAGGTCTCGAAGTGTGGAAGCACCGCTGTGTCGGCCACCAGACCGAGCGCGTCGGTGGGCCGGCGATTGAAACGGTTTGGCCAGCTGGCGCGGATGAGCGTGTGGCTGCACAGCGCCATCGCGCCGGCTGAGGATCCAGCCAGCGCCGCGCCTTCTTGCCAGGCCTCCGTCATGGCGTTCCACACCCTGGAGGAGTGCAGCACCTGCGCCACGAGGCCTGGGTCGCCGCCGACGAGGTAGAAGAATCCGCCGGCGCGAGCGCGAGCAGCCAGCTCCTTCGAGTTGGCGTCGGCGCGCTTGAGCACGGGCAGCTCATCGAGCACGAGGTCGAACTGCTGGAACCACTTCTGCGCGTGGGCGACGGCGCGTTCGGGGCCCTGGCGGGCGGCGGCGGTTGGCACGACGTACGCCGGCCCGGTTCCGGCAGCTTTCGCGAGGACTCGGTCCTGCTCCTCATTGCCTGGATTGAACTCATCTCCTCCGACCAACGCGAGCACTCCAGGCACGTCCCAAGTGTCCCTCGAGTGGGGTCCGCCGCGTATTCGCGGCATCGGCGGCCGGAGCCAAGGCCTGCGAAGACGCAAGGAGCCTCCGGCGAGGGGCACTTAGCATATGGAGGTGCCCGAAGCTGCAAACGTTCGCGTGCGCATCGCTCCGAGCCCGACTGGGTTCGCGCACCTGGGCACGGCCTCGACCGCCCTCTACAACGTTCTCTTCGCGCGCCAGAGCCGTGGAACCTTTGCGCTGCGGATCGATGACACCGACCAGGAGCGAAACCGTCCCGAGTATGAGCAGCTGATTTACGAATCACTGGGCTGGCTCGGGCTCAACTGGGATGAAGGCCCCGACAGGGGCGGCCCGTACGCGCCGTACCGGCAGTCGGAACGCGTCGACCTCTACCGGCAGTACGCGGCCAAGCTGCTCGCGGATGGCAAGGCCTACAAGTGCTTCTGCACGGCCGAGGAGCTCGAGGCAGAGCGCCGGCAGGCGCAGTTTGAGAAGCGCCCCTACAAGTATTCGCGCCGCTGCCTGATCGATCCGCCCAAGGACCGCACAGAGTTTGCCGTGCGCTTCAAAGTTCCAGGCGGCGAGGTCAAGTTCAAGGACATGATTCGCGGCGAGATGGTCTTCGACGCAGACCTCATCGGCGATTTCATCCTGATGAAATCAGACGGATTTCCGACCTATCAATTCGCGAGCCCTGTCGATGACGCGGCCATGAAGATCTCGCACGTGATCCGCGGCGAAGAGCATCTCTCGAACACCCCCTACCAATTGATGATCATCGACGCCCTCGCCTATGAGAGACCGGTCGCATATGCGCATATGCCGCTGATCCTGGCCAAAGACGGAGCCAAGCTTTCGAAGCGCAAGCATCCGGAAAGCAACCTCATGCTGTACCGCGAGCAGGGTTACCTGCCTGAGGCGCTCATCAACTATCTGGCGCTGCTCGGGTGGAACCCGGGCACCCCGCAGGAGATCTTCACGTTCGACGAGCTCGTGAAAGTCTTCTCTTTCGATCGCGTGCAGCACGCGGGGGCGCGATTCGATTGGGAGAAGCTCAACTGGATCAATGGTGAATGGATCCGCGCGATGGACGACGCCGAACTGGTGCGCCGCCTGAGGCCCTTTCTCCCCGACCTCGACGACGCGACGATCATGCGCGCCGTGCCTGCGTTGAAGACGCGTATGGTCAAGCTCGCCGACGCGGTGCCGCTGCTCGACTACCTGTGGACCGACCCCGAGCCGCCCGTGCTCGAGCCAGATGCGATCGACCGCATCAAAGCTGCATTCGCCGCCATCCAGGACGTGCGATGGGAGCCCGAGCCACTCCACGAGGCGCTGACGCGGGTGGCCGACGAGTCGGGTGTCAGCCGAAACAAGACCTTTATGCCGATCCGCCTTTCGCTCACCGGCAAGAAGATCTCGCTGCCCATCGACTACACGCTCGCCCTCCTGCCCAAGGACGTGGCCATGCAGCGGCTGCGAAGGGTGGCCGGCTGATGCTCCTCGCCATCGTCATCGACCTCGAGCCCAACCTTTTCAAGATCGGACCGCTGCTCATCACGTGGCACGGCGTGTTCTCAGTTCTCGGCATCCTCGCGGCCGCCCGGCTCGGCCTCTGGCTGCTCGAGAAGGACAAGATCGACGTCAGCAACGGCGCGGACGGTGTCACCTGGATGGTCGTGCTGGGACTCGTCGGCGCGCGCGTCCTATATGTCTGGGAGAACTTCAAGTTCTTCTCAGGTCAGCTGATTCACGTCTTCTACATCACCGAAGGCGGCATCAGCCAGTGGGGCGGATTATTCGGGGCGATTCTGGGCGCATACATCTGGGCGCGCCGCGCGAAATTCTCGTTCTGGAAGGCCATCGACGCCGGCGGACCTGCGGCCATGATCGGTCTTGCTGTCGGGCGCATCGGTGACGTCATCAACGGCGAGCACCACGGGACGCCGACCAACCTGCCCTGGGGCGTCGAGTACGTGAACCCGGACACGCTCGGCCAGCCGGGCGTCGTCGTTCATCCGGAAGTCGCGTACGAGATGATCCTCATGCTGGGCCTACTTGCGGTGCTGCTTCCGTTCCACCAGCGCCTAAAGGCAAAGCTTCCGAACGGCGTCATGGGCCTCGTCTACCTCGGCCTCTATGGCCTCGGGCGCTTCTGGCTCAGCTACTTCCGCACCGACCCCGCGATCATCTTCGGCCTGCGGCAGGCGCAGCTTGCGTCGCTGCTCATGTTCGTCGTCGCGGTCGTCGTCATCCCGATTCTCATCCGCCGATCGCGCGCTGGACGCGAAGCGCCAGACGCGGAGCCTGTGGGTCGTGCTTGAAATACACGTGGACCTGCTCATGCGATGCGCAGGCTGACCTCACCGTGTCGGTCCACGGCACCAGCGTTTTCGAGGTGTATCCGCGCCGCAGCCGGAAGTAGGCGATCGGGCCTAGCTCGAGAAGTGGCGCTCGCGGCCACTTCTCTTCGTCCGTGACGACCAGGGCCGCACGATACGCCCGCAGCACCGCGTACGTCTCATCGTGAAACCACGACTCGTGGCGGAATTCAGCCGCCACCGGTAGGGCCAGCGCGCCAAGAAGTCCGTCGAGCAGCGCGACGTTGCGCTGGCGCGTGGGCGGAAACTGCAGCAGGATCGGGCCCAGCCGGGCGCCCAAGGAGCCGAGCCGCTCGCCGACCAATCGCGCGAGCCCGACGCGGTCGAATGCTTCGCCGGAGTAGGTGAGTCCTCGGTTGCCCTTCATGCAGAAGCGGAAATCAGTCGGCGTGCCCGCGGCCCATTTCGCCAGCGTCGTCTCGGGTGGCGTGTGGTAGAAGCTTCCGTTCAGCTCGACGCCGTGCAGGCGCTCCGCGTAATAGGCGAGCATGCGCGCACCCGACAGAGTCTCAGGATAGAACTTTCCCTTCCAGGTCGCGTAACTGAAGCCGGACGTGCCGGCGTAGAGGCGGCCTATGACACGTGGACCGGGGAACGCTCGCGCATGACTCGCTCGTGCAGCTGCCCGCAAGCTGCATCCGCCTCGCGCCCGCGCGTGTCCCGAACGGTGACGTTCAATCCCTGCGCCTCGACGAGCTCGCGGAAGCGGCGCACGCCGGCGCGATCTGGGGCTTGATAGGGAGTGCCCTCGACGGGATTGAAAGGGATGAGGTTCACGTGGGCCCGCTTGCCACGAAGAAGTGTGCCCAGCTCTTTCGCATCACGCTCGGTGTCATTGACCCCGGCGAGCAATACCCATTCGTAGCTGACGCGCCGGCTCGTCTTTTCCGCGTAACCCTGCGCGGAGGCGACGAGGTCCGCGACCGGATATTTGCGATTGATCGGCACCAACACATCGCGCAGCTCGTCGCGCGCAGCGTGCAGGGAGATGGCGAGCGTGACCGCAAGCTTCTCCTGGCCGAGCTGATCGATGCGCGGGATGAGACCGCTGGTGGAGATGACGACCCGGCGCGGGCTGATGCCGAGGAGCTCCGGATCTGAGAGACGCCGCACAGACTCGATCACGGCCTGGTAGTTGGCCATCGGCTCGCCCATGCCCATGAAGACCACGTGCGAGAGGCGTTTACCCTCGGCTGAAAGCATGCGGACCGCATCCACCGCCTGCTCGACGATCTCGTGTGCCTTCAGGTTCCGGCCGAACGGAAACTTGCCGGTGGCGCAGAAAGGACAGCCGATCGGACAACCCGCCTGCGACGAGATGCACAGCGTCGACCGGTCCGCGTACCGCATCACCACCGCCTCCACAGAATGGCCTCCGTCAAGCTCGTAAAGCGTCTTGGTGGTCAGCCCGCGATCGGCCTGCGACACGGCTATCGGGCGCAGCGAGGTGATGCGGAAGGAGCCGCCCAGCTCTGAGCGCAGCGGTTTCGGGATGTCGCGCATCTCGTCGAACGACGCCGCGCCCCGCGCCATCCACGCCCACAGCTGCTTGCGCCGGTAGGCCGGCGCCTTATGCGACAAAAGCCATGCCTCGAGTTCCTTGGCGGAGGTCGAGAGGATGGCGGGTGCCTCCGTAGTCACGCGGGTTGTGGGCGCTGGTTCTGCCACGAACTGGAGACTACGTGAGACAAGGCGTGGTCTGTAGGCCGGGTTACCCGGCCGCACCCTCCCGCGACTGCGTCGCGGGGGCCCCAGCGGTTTTCAACCGCCACCCAAGCGTGGCCAGGAGTACATGGGGGAAATCGCAGATTTCCCCCGTACTCATCCCGAGCGTTCGTAAACCTCCCGGCCTTTGATCGTTCGCAGCTTCACCACGCCATCGTCGACCAGCTTCTTGAGATGCGCCCGCAGCGTCATCTCCGCCGCGGCCATCAGCTCCCCTCCAAGCTCGGGCCCGTAGACCCGCCGCGCCAGCTCCTCCGCAGTGCCGGGCCCGCGTTTCACCTCGGCAAGCACCTGCGCCTCGCGGTCGAGCCGGTGGGTGCGGTACTCCTCGATTTTCGCCATGGCGTTGGTCACCGGGTCCCAGTGACCCGGAAACAGCACCCGCGGACGGAGCTCAGAGAGGCGGGCGAGCGATCGGAGGTACGCGGCGACGTCGCCCTCCGGGTAGGTGACCATCGAGCTCCCGCGGCCGAGGATGAGATCGCCGGTGAAGAGTGCCCGGTCCTCCGCCAGCCAGAAGCTGATGTGATCGCCGGTGTGGCCCGGCGTGTGAAGGGCGGTCACGTTGAGGTTGCCCACACGGATTACGTCTCGATCGGCCAGGTCGGGATAGCGCCGCACGGTCGCGCCGTGTCGTTTCGCGAGCTGCTCCGCGAGCGGCAGGTGGTCGTCATGGGAGTGGGTGACCAGTACCACACCGACCGTGGTCGGCCCGAGGCGCTCGTTGATCGCGGCGAGATGCTTGTGGTCATCGGGACCTGGATCTATGACGGCGGCGACGCTGCCGGCGTCGAGGATCCAGGTGTTCGTGCCGGGCCCGGTGTACGGTCCTGGGTTCGGCGCGACTACGCGTGTAACCGCCGTCAACGCGAGGCTTGTGCCGGCAGATAGATGTCGGCGCCGTCGTTCCGACCGGCGTCGAGCCAGCCCTCGAGACGGGTGTCGACGATGAGGCGGACGAGAGGTTCGCCCATCTCAGGCACCGCCAGCGGCCTGCGATCCCCCGCTGGCCCGACGCTGATCTTCCACCAGGAGCCGACAGGCTCCGCGGCAATCGACATCCCCGGCCCGCCCATCCAATCCTGGACCCGAGAGAATGCTTCGACGAGGGCGGGCTCCGAGCCCAGCACCACGGCACCCTGAGGCAGGTCGCGTGCGACGTTGGGGAGCGCAAGGTTCAGCAGCGCTCCGAGCACGACGCCACGAGCCTGGTCCTTGGGTACGATCGCGGCTGCCTCGACTGCCGCGGCGCGCCGGCCGACCTCCTGCGCCTGTTCGAACACCGCCTCGAGCAGCTCCGGGCGGCCGAATGCGGCCTGCCTCGCCGATTCCTGCAGCGCGAGCACCGCGGATCTCAGCTTGTGGCCGAGGCGCGAGAGAAGGTGCCGGCGTTCGTCTTCCTCGAGCACCTGTCCCAGCTCGGCGCAGCGCCGCGCCTGCGCCAGGCCTCCATGCTCTGCCCAGCCGACCAGACGGCCGTTCAGCGTGACTGCTTCCCACGGTCCGCCCGGCGGTGGAAAGTCGGGATCGGCCGGGCCATGGCGCGCGTGTGACGGGATGGATTCCATCCCCCCGCCAACCCTGACCCACAGGGGTGTCGTTGAAGCCCGGCGCCTAGCCACTACCTTCCGGTAGTACTGACGGATTCGCCCGTACGAGTCTTGCCCGGTGAGCTGGTGGTGGCCGGCACTGTGAACTTGAAAGTCGTTCCGCCGCGATCGCTCGATGCCACCCAGATCCGGCCGCCGAAGCTGCGCTCGACCACCAGCCGGCACAAATAGAGCCCAAGGCCAAGTCCACCTTGAGAGCGATTGCGACCAGCGGGGCCGGTCTTCTCGAACAGCCCCTCGAGGCTTCCTGGAGGCAGACCCGGCCCGTGGTCGGCGACTGTCAGCTCCAGCCAGCCCCGCGACGCGGCACGCGCCTGCACCGACACGGCGCCGGACGTGTACTCCAGCGCGTTGCCGATCAAGTTGGTCAGGACCTGCGCCAGGTGGGCCGGCTCGCAGAAGGCAGGCGGCAGGCCCTCGCGCAGATTGATCTCGACCGCCGCCGCCCGCTCCGCATAACGATGCCGCACGACACCCATCACGCCCTCGAGTGCCGAAGCGATGTCGACGGGCTCCGGGCTCGGCTCGAAATGACGCGTCTCCAGCTTGGCGATGATCAGCTGGCTTTCGACCAGGCTCAGTAGGCGGTCTGATGATTCGTAAGCCTCCTGCAGCAGCTCGCGCCGGCCCAAGGCATCGATGGTCGTGTCCCACTGCATGATGCCGGCGAGCGTGTTCTTCATCGCCGCGGCGGGGCTGCGAACCTCGTGGCCGATCGCGCGCAGCATGAGGTCCTTTGCCTCCAATGCCAGACGCTGGGCCGTCACATCCTCGTGCAGCGTGAGAATGCCGGCCGGCTCACCTTCGAGACCGGGGATCACCACGCGGCGCACATGCACGATGCGTGCCGGGTCACCCATGCGAAGCTCCAGCGTGCCGTCGGCCAGGTCCTCGTCGCCGCGCACGGCGCCGGCGGTGGCATAGACCTCGGAGAGCCTCTGGCCTGGCATCTCCGATGCCTGGAGCTGATAGATCGCCTCGACCTCGGGGTTCGCGTACACGATGCGGCCCGCCGCGTCTTCGAGCATCACGCCCACCGGCGAGTGGCGGAGGATGGCGTTCATCATCTGGCGCTCGCGCTCGAGCGCGTCAACGAGCTCGAGCTGGCCGATGAGCACCGACGCCTGACCGGCGAGCACGGTGGCGAGTCGCCTCGTCTCCGATGCACCCGCTGTCATCCTCGCCACCAGCAGTCCGACGAGCCGGCCCTCAACCTGGATGGGCAGGCCGAACGCATCTGCCGAGGCTCCAAGCAGGTCGAGCAGAGCGCGCATCCTGCGGCTGCCCGTCGCCGATGTCAGCGCGCGCAGGAGCTGGCCGGGCTCATCGACCGGCACCCTCGGCGCCACCTCGCCGTCAGGCGACCGGCGGACCAGATGACCATCCTCGAGCAGCCACAGCTCGCCCTGGCTGTTGGCGAGCGCGCGGCCGACGAGCCGGCCCATCTCGGACCGTGATCGATCGGGCTCGGTGGGTGTGAGCTCGGTGAACGCGGCGACCGCCTCGAGCGTGCGGATGCGGCCGCGGGTCTCGGCCACCAGCCGCGAGTTCTCGATAGCCACCGCGGCGTGCCGCGCGAAGTCGAGCGCTGGAGGCGGCTCCGCCATGTGCGTCGCCGCGTGGACCGAGCCGATCGCGCCCACCAGGCGATCGCCGTACCAGAGCGGGATCAAGCTCCACGCCTGGCCGTCGGCGCTGCCGGCCAGAAAACCGGTGGGCGCTTCACGCCAGCTGTCCTCGGAGTTCAGCCCGGCCCAAGCGAGCACGGCCTCCGCGGCCGGGTCGCCGCTGGCGCGCATGGCGCTGATGCGACCCTCGGTGTCGAACGCCCACGTGGCGACTCCGGCGGACTCGAGCATCGTGCGCGCCTGGTCGGCGATGTTCGAAACGACGCTCATGAGCTCGTGACCAGCGAGCGCGGCGAGCTCCTGGATGCGAACCGACTGCGCCAGTGCGAGCTCGTTGGCGTGATGGAGGCGCATGGTCCGCAAGGCGATGCCGACCACCGGCGCCGCGTTCTCGAGGAGCTTCAGCTGAATGGGTAGGAACCGGCCGCCATCGTCGCGCATAGCCGAGATGCCGGCGATCACGCGCTCGCCCTGGATGATCCGGACCCACACGACTTCGCTGGGCTTCGTTGCGAAAAGCTCGTCGCCAATCGGCAAGACGAGGTCTTCGTCGACGGGGTCGACGGAATCGATGATGTCGCCTTCCGACTCCATGAGGCGCCGGAAGAACGGCGCTCCGGATAGCGGCACCGGGCCGAGCACGCCGGTGGCTCCGCCTCGCTCGCCGGTGAATCCGACTACGTTGCCGGCCACATCGAGATACGCGAGGACGACATGGGTCGCCTCGGTGTAGTCGCTGACGGCGCCAAACACCGCATCCGCGATCTGACTTTCGTCGGACGCTCCAGCGACGCCCATCTCGAGCTCATGGAGCGCCTCGAGCCGCGCCCGTTCGGCCTGCGCTTCGGCGAAGTGGTCCGCGTTGGCGAGCGCCAGGCTCACGTGGGCCGCCACGTCCTGCAGCAGCTTCACGTGCCATTCGTCGAACGCGGACTCGCGGTAGGACTGCAGTGAGAGCATCGCGGTGATGCGGTCGCCGCTGAGCACCGGCACCCACACGAACGAGCGCGAGATGAGCCGCGGGTCGCCGGGAGGTCCGGACGGGAAAACGGCCGCGCCGCGGCCGACGTTCCACCGCTCCCTCTCGAGACCTTTGCGTGAGAATGCGCGTACGTAGGGCGAGCTGCGGACCAGAACCGGCTGCCCTGTTTCGAACGCCTCACGCGAAGGCCCTGTGACCGCGAGCTGCACAGGCGGCACGACCTCTTCGACGCCGGCGACGTACTGGTAGCCCTCGGCGACGGGGCCATCTTTGGACTGAGTGATGGTGGCGAGGATGAAACCGTCGAAGTCGAGGAAGGAGGTCAGCTCCTCGCGCAGGGTCCGCATGATCGACCAGCGGTCGAGGCTCGATGCGAGCCTGCGGCCGATCGAGTTGACCACCTCGAGCCGGCGGCGCTGGCCTTCGAGCGCCGCGTAGCTGCGCGCGTTGCGAAGGGCGAGCGTGACCTCGTCGGCGACGAGCTCGAGGAAGGCGGCCGTGGACCACTCGTATGCGTAAGACCTCTTGGTCTTGATCCCGAGCGCGCCGCGCACGACGCCGCTCTCCTTGATGGGCACCCAGAGCGCCGAGCTTGGCTCGTGCCTGAGCAGCGGCTTGGGGTCGCGAACGATGGCCCGCACCGGTGCGGCCTGGCGGGACCTCATCGCCACCCAGCGCGAAGTCGGCGCCGAGTCGGATTCCACGTTGAGCATGCGCACCTTGTCTGGCTGCTCGGGTTCCATCGCGGCCATATGCAGCACGTCGACCGGCAGCAACTGGCTTAGGGTCGAGTGCAGCGCGTTGAGCACACTCGCCTCGTCGAGCGTCGACGCCATCGCCCTGGCAATGCTGTTGAGAGCCTCGAGGCGGCGAGCCTGGTTGCGAGTGAGCTCGTTGAGGTACGCATTGGCGAGCAGGACTCCGAGGCGGCGGTGAACCTCATCGAGAAACGTCGTCTCGCGTCCGACACCAGGTCCCTTGCCCATCTCCTGGCGCTTGGGGTCGAGCGGAATGACCTCGGTGCGCGGGTTCGCGTACTGCTTGGCGAAAACGGAGTCGCGCAAGGGACGGCGCCGAACGTCCTGGAGAACGCCGGAGTCCATCGCGAGCGAGTGGTACCAGCCCTCGCGCTCGAGCACGTGCAGGTTGATCACGTCGTAGCCGAAGAGCGGATGGAGGCCGCGATACAGCACCTGCACCATGTCGGCTTCGGTCACGCAGCTCCCAAGCTCGTGAACCAGGGCCGCAGGCGTGGCGGCAGGCTCTTCCACGAGTGGGCGCCGCACGGGCGCCGGCCGCCCATGCCTGGCGCCGTTGAGATCCGCACTCTCCGGGCGGGGGGACGGCCGGCGGCCCTTTAGCTTGCTACGGGCAGGACTCGCCATTGCCACCGATATACTGCGCCACAAACCCATTGCCGTTCACTCCGCCGAAGCCGATTGCGCCTACCCCCGAGGACCTTCGAGGCTCCACGGTGATGGTCGTCGACGACGAGCGCGCCTGGCGTGTGATCCTGGAGACCGACCTGCGCATGCTGGGCTACAAGGTATCGATGGCGGAAGACGCCGACCAGGCGCTCGAGAAGGCGCAGTCTGATCAGCCTGAGGTCGCGATCATCGATCTCATGCTGCCCGAGCCGATGGATGGCTGGGGCTTGCTGAACGAGCTGAGGGCGCGTGGGCAGAAGCTGCCCGTGATCTTTTACACCGCATATCCGGTCTTTCCGTCAGGAACCGACGATCCTGACGTTGTGGGATATATGAGCAAGGCGGTCGACCGCGCCGACCTGTATGCGCTGCTCCCGCCTGCGATCCGGCGCTCTCGCGAGCGCCGGCTAGGTGACTCCTAGTTGACTACTACCAGCCGATGAGACGGTCTACGGAGTCGGCCCAATTCGCCGCCGACGCCAAAGCCAACGCGGCCACGATGCCAATCGCGAAGGTAACCCGCACAAACTTGAGCTTCCAGGTCATCCCCAATTCACCCCTTGGTTTTACGAACTACTGCCAGGCCCAGCGCCGAGTATGCACTGGACCGTTCGAGATTGATTGTTCATATGGTGCCAATAATCGTTAAAAATCGTGTAGGACCACCCTTGGAAAACCACAGCTTTGTCCGCCAGCGAAACAAGAATCGAGAGGTTCGGCTCCCGCCGCTGCCGCCCGGCCTCGAGGTCTACCGGCCCGCTGAGGTCCTCGGCTCGGCGGTGTTGGTGGTCGAGGATGAGGCCGCCATGCTGCAGCAGCTCAGCATCGACCTCCACGACCTTGGCTACCGGCCTGCCACCTCCTCCTCGGCGCCGGAGGCGATGGAGCTGCTCTCCCGCGAGCGCATGGCCGCGGTGCTCCTGGACCTGGTGCTCGACGAGGGCGAGGATTCCGGTTTCGAGCTGCTGACCTGGATCCGCGAACACCACCCTGGCCTGCCGGTGATCGTGCTGTCAGCGGCGCAGGTCAACTCGGCTGCGATCCGCCGCGCGTACGAGCTCGGCGCCAGCTCCTACTTCGTCAAGGGCAACGTCCCGATGGCGCACATCTACTCCGACCTGGCCGCCCGCCTGGTCGAACGCGGCACAGGACGGCCCGGGAGTTACAAGTTTGGGCGCCTGGAGTTCGACCCGACCCGGCGCACGGTCAAGCTCGGCGAACGCGAGATCAGGCTCACACCTCAGCAGACGCAACTCGTCCTCCACCTCGCCCAGGGATCGAAACCCGCGACCGCTCGCGACCTCATCGAGGCGGGCCTGTTCCGGACCGACGCAGCGCATTCGACAGTGCATTCGGCGCTGCTCACGCTGCGCCGCCGATTGGACGAGCTCGAGGAAGGGTTGGGGCCGAACTTCGTCCGGGCAACGGCGCGCGGCTACAGCCTGGTGTCGGTTTAGTTGACCGGCGGTCCGCCGACAGCACCGCTGCCGAGCCGCTCCGTGATCGAAGAGGTCATCGAGCTTCGCCGCTATTTCCACCGGCGTCCGGAGGTCAGCTTCAGCGAGCGTGAGACGAGCACCCAGCTGTCTGAGCGGCTTCGCGAGCTCGGCCTCGAGCTGAAGCGCTGTCCCACCGAGACCGGAGTGGTCGCGATGCTCGACAGCGGCAAGCCGGGCAAGACGGTGATGCTGCGCGCGGACATCGATGCGCTCCCGATCCATGAGGAATCTGGCGTTGAGTTCGCTTCGGGGGCGGAGGGTCGGATGCACGCGTGCGGACACGACGCGCACATGGGGATCATGGTCGGGGTCGCCCGCACGCTTACCGACCGCATCTACGACCTCAGCGGCCGGTTCCTATTCGTCTTTCAGCCGGCGGAAGAGATCGTCAGCGGCGCCAAGGCGATGATCGCGAATGGCCTCCTGGAGGACCATCACCCCGACTCTGTAATCGGGCTCCACGTGACGAGCTTCACTGAGTCGGGCACCGTCATCACGAGACCAGGCTTGATGTGGGCGGGCTCAGACGCGTACGAGATCAGCTTCGCCGGACCCGGCGGTCACGGCGGCATGATGGGACGGCGCGGAAACGTGCTCTCGGCGCAGGCATTTCTAATCGAGCGGCTGCACACCGTCGTCGAGGGACTCGAGCACGAGGGAGTGCAGTGCCACACGACGGTCGGCAACATCTACAGCGATGGAGCCTGGAACATAGTGCCGCGGGGTGCGACTGTGAAAGGAAGCCTGCGTACGTTCACGCCCGCACTCCGCGAAGAGGCGCTCGGCCGCCTGCGCGACCTTCTTGTCGAGGTGGATGGAGAGTTCGAGGTCCGCTCGACCCTCCAGCTCGTGCACGGAACCGTGCCGCTGATGAACGAGCCCAACGTGACCCGCACGGTGCTGGACGTGGCGCAGTCGCTGATCGGCGACAAGGCCAACGTACTCGGTCGGCCTCTCACCGTGAGCGACGACTTCGCGGAGTTCCTGACGCGGATTCCAGGGTGCTACTTCATGCTCGGTGCCATGCCGCCGGGCGAATCTCCGCCGGCGCATCACTCACCTGGATTCCGAATCGATGAGAGCGCCCTCGAGGTCGGTGTGAAGGTGCTCGCGGGCACAGCGTCGCGGCTCGCCGCCGAATAGCGCGCTCACGTGCTCGTTCTGATCCCTCTGGTCCTTGGGATGGTGATCGGCGCCACGGCGGGAGGCAAGATCAGCAACCTCGCCGAGGTCAGGTTTCGCTGGCCGTGGTTTGTGCTCGTAGTGCTGGTGATCAGGGAGGGCGTGGTGCTCGACCCGCTCGACCGGATCGAGGGTATTCAGTACGTCTACGCGATCGCGCAGGCCGGTCTTGTCGGGTGGACAGCCTGGCACATCAGGCGCCTGCCGGGGGTATGGGTGGTCACGATCGGCGCCGCCATGAATCTGGTCGTGATCCTGGCCAACCGAGCCCGCATGCCGGTGGTGCCATCGATGGCCGGCGTCCTCGTTCAGCAAGGACACCTGGCGCAGTACACGTTGATGGGACCCGACACGAATCTCAACTGGCTCGGGGACTGGATCGTGTCCACCTGGCCGGTACGGGGTGCCTACAGCCCAGGCGATTTGGTCCTGGCGCTTGGGATCGGTATCGTGGTGATTGTTGCCATGACTCACCGGCCGGCCGCAGCAACTAAGCTGGGGTGAAACCAAAACCCGTATAGGGAGATAGCCCGCCGTGATCATCTTCTGGATATTCACGTTCTTCGTCGGCGCTTCCGCGTTCGCGTTCGCCTACATCTTCCTGCAGCTCGGAGTGCTGTACTCCCTGGGCTACGCGCTGATCGTGATGCTCCTGTGCCGCGGAATCCTGAGCATGGCCCGGCGCTGGCTGATCCTGCGTGAGCGCATGTCACCCGAGACCGATCCGCTGACCCGAACCGTGGAGACCAACCGCGCAATCTTCTGGCGACGAGCCCTTTTCATCGCCGGCGTACCGATTCTCTATTTCCTTGGTGCGTACTACATTGCCGGCCTGGCCCCGCAGGAGGCGCTGGACGCGCTGCCCGGAGCCATAGTCGCCGGCCTCACGAATCTCCTTTACGTCCTGTTCCTGCTTGCCGCGAACTTCGTCCTCTTCCTCGGGCCCTTCTACATCTACACGCGCATCGGCAAGACGATGATCAACCCCGACGACGCCAACTTCGGCGTGAACATGGACGACGTCAGGGGCCAGAAGGGAGCCGTCAAGGAGATGCGCAGGATCCTGCGGCTCATCGAGCACGGAAGGCTCTACGTGAAAGCCGGCGGCAAGCGCGAACGCGGCGTTTTGATGGTCGGCCCTCCGGGCACCGGTAAGACGATGCTCGCCAAGGCCATCGCCTCGACGCTCCACGTTCCCATCTACATCGCGGCGGGTGGGTCGTTCGCGGGAATGTTCCTCGGGATCGACGCCCTCAGCGTTTATCTGATGGTCCGTGCCGCCCGGAAAAAGGCCAAGACGTGGGGCGGCTGCATCGTGTTCATCGACGAGATCGATGCCCTCGGACAGAGGCGCTCGGGGACGGGAGGCGGCGGCCCGATGATGGGCGGCATGGGCGGGATGTTCGGCGGCGGCCAGCTTGGGCTGAACATGCTGCTGGTCCTGATGGACGGCATCGACAACCCGGGCATGATCGTCAGGCAGCTGCGCGGGCTCGTCAACTTAACCCTCGATGGCGTATTCCTGCCGCGGATGATTGCCTTCAACGGCACGAGGTTGAACCTGCGTATCCCCGCACTCAAAGCACCGAACTACAACATGCTGTTCATTGGCGCGACCAACCGGCCTTCTGTCCTCGACGAGGCGCTGACACGTCCGGGCCGATTCGGACGCCAGATCGTGTTCCGGCTGCCGAACCGCGAGGACCGCAAGGACATTGCTGCTCTTTACTTCGATAAGAAGCAGCACGACCCCGCGCTCGACACTCCGAGCAGGAGAGAAGAATTCGCACGCATCACAGATGGCTACTCGCCGGCCGACATCGAGCAGGTTCTCTCTCTGGCGCTGCTGTACGCCTTCGAGGAGGGACGCGATGCTCTGTACTGGAAGGACATCCGCGAGGCGATGGGCAACGTGGAAGCTGGTCTCGCGATTCCAGTCGAGTACACGGAGCGCGACAAGATCGCAGTCGCGCGCCACGAGCTTGGCCATGCGGTCGCGTCGCACTTCTTCCAGAAGGACCACTCTCACGTGCGGCTGTCGATCCGCCGGCGCGCCAATCCCCAGATCGGTGAGATCGGCGGCTATCACAAGTCCCTGCCCATGGAGGAAGAGTGGTTGGAGTTCCGCTCGCAGCTCGCAGCCGATATCCGCGCGTCGTTGGGATCCCTGGCGTGCGAGCACGTCTTCTATGGCGAGAACACCACTGGCGTGACGATGGACCTCATCCAGGCCACAGGCACGGCGAGCCGGATGGTCGGCATCGTCGGCATGGGGCCGGACAAGCTCGACTCGGAGATGTCACGAAAGGCGATCAACATCGGAGAGCAGCTGATATCGGTTGTGCAGGTGACGCAAGGCGTTCACGAACAAGGGACTCCATCCGGTGCTGTGCTCAACAATCCGATGGCCCGGCGCACCGTCGCGCAGCTGCTCGGCGCGGCGTACATCGATGACTGGCGCTTGATGTACGTGAACAAGGAAGCCATCGACCTCGCCGCCCAAGCGCTGATCGCGCAGGGCGAGCTGGTCGGCGACGAGATCAGTGGACTTCTGGACTCGGTTGGACTGCGGGCGCCGACCGAGGGTGATCCCTATCCCGAAGACCTGCCGGTGCTTCCCGACCAGCAGCGTCCGTCGGTGGTCACCGCCACAGGGTCGGCCTGAAGCGCATAACCGCGGCGGCAATCGCCGCGCTACTGCTCTCGCTGCCCGCCCGCGGGGTGCTCGCCCATGATCCGTTGGTGCCGCCGACCGCGCACCACGAGGCGGCGAGGATCATCAGCGCCGAGGTGGCGATGGCCCAGGCGCAGGCCCAGCTCACCGCACTGAAGGCGCAGACGCCGTCGACAACGTTGGTTGACCAAATCCGCTGGCAGCTCTCAATCGAGGCGGCCGCGTACGCGTATCGGGAGGCGGTGCGCCAGGAAGAGCTGCGCGTTTACGAAGTCGCCAGCTACAGCAAGGTCGAGTCCGCGGTCACGCCGCTGCTCCCTAAGCAGGTGGCGACACCGTTCGAGGACGCCGTCTCCGGTCTGCACTCGCTGTACATCCTTGGGGGCATCGACGAGTACTACCTGGTCAATGTGCATTTCGTGCACCCCTACGGTGACGCCAAAGCGGTCGATGCGCTGCGCTCCTACTACGCCGAGGCGCAGGGCCGCTACGGCGTGGACGCGAGCTACCTCGCCTCCATCAACTTCATCGAGAGCAACTTCGGCCGCGTCAACGGGCCGTCGTCGGCCAATGCGATCGGGCCGATGCAGTTCTTACCAGGCACGTGGCAGGAGTACGGCCAGGGCGGGAACATCAACGACCCTCACGACGCGATCCTGGCCGCGGCCCGCCTCCTGGTCCACAACGGCGCGCCCCAGAACATGAGCAATGCGATCTGGCACTACAACAACTCGTACGACTACGTCGACGCTGTCGTCTACTTCGCCCGCGCCTACCGGGCCGATCCGAGCTGGCTCGACCGCATGTACTACTGGAACACGACCGGCTAGCAGCCTCGGGCCCGGCGTCCCGGCGATTGTTAGAGTAAGTACTCATGGAGTACCGGATCGAACAGTTGGCCCGCACGGCCGGCGTGGCCGTGGACACGATCCGCTTCTACCAGGGCAAGGGCCTGCTTGACTCGCCCCGCCGCGAGGGCCGCGTCACCTGGTACGGCGACGCCCACCTCGAGCGTCTGCGGCGCATCCGGGAGCTCCAGCAGCGCGGGTTCACATTGACCGTCATCCAGCGCTTCCTGTCTGGCGAGCTGGAACCGTCCGACGAGGGCCTGGTGGCGGCGGTGACACGACCCTCGGCACCGCAGACGCTGACACTCGCGGAGCTCGCCGAGCGCAGCGGGGTGGCGGAGCCGCTGCTCGCGACCCTCGAGCAGGCCGGTCTGCTCGTGCCGATCGAGGGCGCCGACCAACCCCTCTACCCCGCCGACGACCTCGACGCAATCGCAGCCGGCATGAAGCTCATCGCCGCCGGCATTCCCCTCGCATCCCTGATGGAGCTCGGCAAGGACCACGCAGCCAACATCGACCGCACCGCGCGTCAGGCGGTGATCCTTTTCGATCAGCACGTCCGCGAGCGAATCCAGGCGGAAGGCGGCGAGACCGAGTCGGCAGAGCGCAAGCTGCTCGCGCTGTTCACCGAGCTGCTCGAAGCGAGCGGCACGCTCGTCCGTCATCACTTCGAGCGCACGCTTCTGCGCGCCGCACGCGAGCACATCGAAAAACGAGCGCCATGATCACGACTGCACCGGTGACCACGTGGGAGCTGGAACGGACGCCAGACCTAATCGATCTCGTGGGCGCGGCGCGCGACGCCGGTCACGAGGTGCTGCTCATCGAGCGGCCGATGCCGGACGCGGTGAGCATCGCCGCCCTCGGTCGGGCCTTCGACATCGTCGCGGCTTCTGACGGAGTGGCGCTCGAAGATGCGAACGGCGCCGTCGTCGATTTCGAGCGAGGCGATAACCGGCTCCTGGCAGCGGCGCGAATGTGGCGCCGGCTGAGCGAATCGCTGGCCTCCGGCGCTGCGGCGGGCCCAGTCGCGGTTGGAGGATTCGCATATCGACCCGATCGCGACCCAGCCGGACCCTGGTCAGGATTCCCAGCGCTTCTGCTGCGCGTGCCGGCGCTCGCCGTGATGAGGGTGAGAGGTCGCACCTACGCCACCACGGCGTCCCCGGATGCGTCCGATTTGCTCGACCTGGAGGCAACTCGAGTCAAGGCGCCGCCAGCACGAAAGCTCGAGGTCAAACCTCTTCGCA
>VBHX01000080.1 GCA_005879945.1 Chloroflexota bacterium
CCAGGCGGACGAGCACCCAGTTGTAGCGAAGGTCGCCGCGGTCCGGCTGCATGAACTTGGCCGGGTCCCCGCCCACCAGCCAGTCCCGCTGGTCCTTCGGAAACGCAAAACCCATCACACTCCCGTCGCGCGAGAACGACAGGTAGACGATCCGCCCCACACGAAACTTGACGCGACCACCAACAAGGGCCTCGTAGCTCAGCGGCAGCGTTAGCGCATACCGCCGGACGTCGTCGATCGTCACCATCCGACGGATGGCATCGTACAGACCGAGGGCGGGAGCAGCAACAGCGCCGCCCCCGCCATCCATGTGAGGGCTAGGCGGTCTCCCGCCGGCCCTCGGCGACCTCTTCGCGCTGGGTCTCCGGTCCGATCATCTTGTTGAACGCCGCGCGGTAATCGAGCAAGGCCTGGCGCAGGTCTTCCGTCCGATGACGGCGCCGCCCTTGCGCCATATTCCGCCGCGCCGACCGCAGCCGGTATGGCAGACGGTTCTCAGCGAGCGGGTGACCACGCTCACCGAGCATTGCTAGCAATAGCGAGTCGGCTTCTGATGTCGCCTCTTCGGGAGTGTCCATGAATCTCTTCTCGATGCGCTCCCACGCCACCACATAACGGGTTCGCGCTTCGGGTGGCAAGGCGATGAGTTGCGCTCGAGCCGGGCGATTACGCCAGGCGCGAACGACCGAAATCAAAATCGCCAGGATCACAAGCAGCATCACGCCGTCGACAACAAGGCTCGTCAGGTCCATGAGGCACCTCCATCTGAGGTAACGCCAACGGAAGCCCGCCGACCCAATCGAATCGGGTAGAGCGATCGGACGAGGCCGTTTACTAGTCGGGATGTTCAAGTTCAGACTGACCCGGCTGCTCATGTGGATGGGCGCGGCCGCGGCCATGACCTACTACTTCGATCCCGAGCTCGGCGAGCGGCGCCGGAAGGACTTGCGCAAGCGCATGGACAAGATGCGCAAGTTCGGCCAGAAAGCCCGCTTGCAAGCCGGCCTCTAGGCCACCGACGACCTGACGCGGCCGTAAGGCTGATCAGGGATTCGGTTTCGCCCGCGCGTTTTCGGAAGAATCGCGGGGCGCGAATATGCGCGCGCCTACTCGGGAGGGCCGAGTGAGACCTCGATCCCTGCTGCTCATGGCTGTGCTGATCGCCTCCCTCATCCGATGACCGCATCGGCCGCCAAGCAACACCTTCACGGTTGCCGACTCGACTCAAATCACCGGCATACGAGTCAACCTGCCAGCACCGGTGTGCGGCGGATCGCAGCTCGTGTGGGACCCGACGGCAAACGTCCTCACCGGCGAAAGGCCCGTCCTCGCGTTCGTCAGCTCAGCAGGGGCGACCGTGATCGACCCGGGCCGATCTGGGAGGTGCCGATCGTTAATACGCGCAATCTCGACTGCACGCACTACCCAGAGCCCCAGAGCGGGGTGCCGTACATCTTCGGCAGGCGAATGCTGAGGGCGTAGAAACGGCTCGTCCGGAGACAACCGCCGACCTGGGCGTTCTATCTCAGGAGGGCGAATTCAATGCCGGACACGATCACGGCTCTGTTCAAAGACGAGGCCGAGGCCGAGGCCGCGATGCGGGCCCTGAGAGAAGCCAACTTCGACAGGGCCAGCACCGACCTCCGCCGTCCGGAAGACGCGGAGGTTCCCGACTTCGGCGGCAATGCGGCACGGGGCGTCGCCATCGGTTCCATCGGCGGGACCGTGTTGGGCGCGGTCCTTGGCATCCTCGCGTCCGGGTTGATTCCCGGCTCGCATGCCTACGCGCAGGGCGGCTGGTTCGTGCCTTTCATCCTCGCGATGGCGTTGGGCGCGACAGGCGGGCTCGCCGGTCTCCTCTTCAGCATGTCGGCCTCGCACGAACGCGGCCTCTACTTCGAGCAGGAAGTGCAATCCGGCCGTTTTATGGTGAGCGTCGACACCGACCCCGAACGCCTCGAGACAGCGCGCGAGATCCTGATGTCGAGAGGCGCCATCGAAGCCTCGCCCATCGACTCGCCGACCGTGAAACGAAGCGGCCGCCGCGTCGTCGAGTAGATGTTCAGCGGAGGCTGAAAGGCGGGTACTGATCGGTCACGAGTGCGAAGGCATAGCCGCCCACGCGGTTGCCCCATCGAAGAACGCCGACGACGTAGTCGAAGAGTCACCAAGGGCAGCCAGCGGTTCAGCTGCCGGGCATCCGGATACGGGAACTCGAGATGGACTGCCTGCTCCTCATCGGTCGACGGATAGTGATCATCGAGCAGGAACAGATAAGCCGCGACGCGGTTCGAGAAGCGCGAGAGATTGAGGTTCCAGTCAAACCACCACCGCGGATACTTTTGACGGAACACGATCATCAACACGAGCGGCAGGAAAACCAGCCCGCCGCCGATGGTCATGTCCGTCATTGCCTTGTTGTTGGCATCGAGCGTCTCGGTCCCGAGCAAGCTGAGCACGATGACAATAGGGATCGCCACGAAGATCCGGAATGCAGTCGTGAGCCGATCCAGCGGCCGCGCGGGGTAGTCGACATCGAACTTCACCGGATAGCTGACTACCATTCGTCTTCACCTCTCTGAATCAATTCCTATCTCATTCTGCGTGCAGGACCTCGACCACGTTGGTCCGCGCCGCCCAGTGCCCGGGGATGAGCGCTGCCGCGATCGCCACTCCTACGCCGCGCAGCGGAATCGTCACCAACTCGTACGGATTGAATACCGCGTACGCGCCCGGCGGCGTGTCATTGCCTGCCGAGCTGCTGATGACATCGTTCAGCAAGTGATGTAGGAACAGGCCCACCGGCATCGCCACCAGCCCGCCGACGAGAGCCAGAAGCGCGGCCGATGTCGCCACCATCGCCATGACCTGTCGCGGACTCATGCCCAGGGCTTTCAGGGTGGCGGTGTCGCGGATCCGCTCACGGGTGTTCAGCAGCAGGGTGTTGAACACGCCGCCGATGCCAATGAGCGCAAGCGCTCCCGCCAGAACCAGCAGTACGAGGTCGATGATCTTGACCGGAGCGATGATGGATGTGTCGCTTGCGCGCACGTCGAGAAGGTCCGGCTCCGCAGCTGCGACACGCCGTACGTATGCGGACACATCGGAACCGCTCCTGAGTGTGACGTCGTACAGGAAGGGTTCGACAGCGGGCGTCACAGATGCCATGGTCGCAATGTCCATGAAAAGCGAATGGCCGAGGTTGTTGATGTCGTAGGTCTCGCCGACCAGCCGGAGCTGCAGGGGCTGCCCATTGGCGGTCCCCGTGAAGCTGTCACCGATCTTCAGGTGCGCGTCGTGGATCAACCCAGCAGGGGCCACGACCTCACCGGGCGCCGAGTACCAGCGCCCAGCGACGACCATGTAGCCCAACCGTGATGAGTCGCCGCGGAACAAGCGCGTGGTGACCGGGTCGCCAACAGCCGGGACGATCACGTTCTGGCCCCCGATTGCGACCACGCGGGCCGTTTCCGGCTGGGCATTAAGGACCCGCATCAACTCCGAATCGGGGTACGCGCTGCTGCGGGTGACCATAACCTGGTAGTTGCCGGCGCCGGTCTCGCTGTTGTTGATTAGCGCGAAGCTGCGTGGAAGCCCCACGGCGACGACGACCGTCGCCACGCCCAGCAGAACCGTGACCAGCGTCAGGATCGCTCGAAGCGGCCGGGCGAATGCATCGCCGATGCCTAGGACCACCGGCCGTGGAAGCCGCATGCGTGTCCCAGCCTGCCGGAGAAGGCGCCCGCCGGCGCCGCGAGGTGCGGACGCATTGGTGATGGCGACTATCGGCTTGAGCAGCCCGGCGCGCATGGCAGGCACCGTCGCGGCAACAGCGACGATCAGAAGCCCACTCGCGAGGAAGAGAAGGTCCAGCCCGATCGAGAATGTGGGCGTATATGCGAGCCCAAGAGCGTGTGAGCTGTTGGCCAGCAGCGGCTGGCTGGCGAGCGTCCCCGCGGGTACGCCGACCAGGCATGCAGCCAGCGCTGGGATGACGATCTGGAGGGCGAAGACTTCGACCACCTGGTATGGCGTGAACCCGACTGCCCTCATGATCCCGATCTCGCGATAGGCCGAGATCACGATTCCGGTCACCAGCGTGGCGACGATCGCGATCGTGGCCGCGAGGGCAAAGACGCTGAACGCGAGCAGCACGCCGGTGAGGATCTGGTTCGTGATGTTGAAGATGCTTCGGATCAGCAGGTAGTTCAGAGCTCCCGAAACACTTCCCGGCGGAAGGCTCGTCTTCAGGCGATCAAGAGAAGCCTGCAGCTGGGCGCTAGTCGGGTCGCTCGGAAAGCGATAGTCCATCAAGTAGAAGGACGAGTCAGGTGAGGAGAGCGCCGGCAGCGCGGCAGGCAGCATCCACGCGCGCTGGCTGCTGAGATCGGCGCTTCCCTCATCGATATCGACGGCCTCGCCGACCACTGTGAGCGTCGGGGTCTGCGCGACGCTGGTGACCTTGATGCGGTCGCCCAACGAGATCTTGTTCAGTTCGGAGAAAGACCTGGTCAGCACTATCTCGTCGTTGGCCAGCGGCCACCTACCCGATGTGATGCTCAGGACCTCGACGGCGCCGCGCGGGTTTTCACGACCAACCGCGTCCACGTAGAACTTTCGGTCGCCAAACCGGAACTGAATATTGCTGGCAGGGTACGGACCGCCGGATGCCGAGGCTCCGATGAGCGCGGGCGTATTGCCAAGCACCTGGGGGTCAGTGGTCGCGTTGAACGCCACCTGCAGATGCGCGCCCCGCTGCTTGTCGAAAGCGATCTGGTATGGGTCACGCGTCTGCGACATGAGCGTCACGGCCGTGGTTCCCGCGGCCATGGCAAGAAGGACGGTCAGGAAGATCACGGTGGCCTGAAGCCGCCGCCGGCGCAGGTCTGCCAGTGCCTTGACGATTACGGCCCCCATCGCGTCGCCTCCTCGCCGCGGACTCGGATCACGTCGGAGGGTGCCCGCTCCGGGCTCTGGAGGCGCGCGTCGTCGACGATCTTTCCGTCCATCACGCTGATCACGCGCTCAGCGTGCCGCGTCGCGAGCTTGGCGTCGTGGGTGACGAGCAGGATCGTCTGACCGTCACCGTGCAGCTGGCCGAGCAGCTCCATCACCTGTTCACCCGTGTGCGTGTCGAGCGCGCCGGTCGGCTCGTCGGCGAGGAGCAGCGTCGGATTGTTGATGAGGGCGCGCGCGATCGCGACCCGCTGCTGCTGGCCGCCGCTCATTCGCGCCGGGTACTTGTCCGCGATGTCCTTGATGCCCAGGCGCTCCAGCAGCTCGCGAGCCCGTCCGGCCGCCGCGTTGCCCTTGAGCTGCGCGGGGATGAGGACGTTCTCGAGCGCGGTCAGGTTTGGCAACAGGTAGAAGAACTGGAAGACGAAGCCAATGTGGTCGCGGCGGAACCTGGCCAGCCCCGCCTCACCCAGCTTGCCGAGGTCGGTGCCGCCCACGGCGACCCCACCCGACGTCGGCCGGTCGAGCCCGGCGACCATGTTGAGCAAGGTGGACTTGCCGCTGCCCGACGGTCCCATGATCGCGGTGAACTCACCCTTCTCGACGCTGACTGACACGCCGTTGAGCGCGCCTGTGATGCCGCCCTGATAGACCTTGGTGACATCGGTGAGCCGGACCAGCTCGCTCATTCCGGTTTTGCCCCCTCGGTCCCGAAATGCTCTGAAGAAAGTTCGTCCATCCATTTGAGATCTGCCTCCGTGTGAAGTAATGCGCCGCGCACGAGCCGCGCCAGGTCGATGCGGCCGTCACGGCGTGCCCGTTCTTCCAGCCGGTTGAGGTCCCGCAAGCGCTGTAGGTACGCGCGCTTTTGGCGAGCGAGCAGCTGCCCGAGGTCGCCGTTTGCGATGCGGGTCGCGAGAAGGAGCTTCACGTAGATGTCCTCGTGCAGCTGCTGAGGCCCGGAGTCAGGCTGCGCGAGCCATTGATCGAGCGCCTTCTGGCCTTCGGGCGACAGCTCGTAGAGGAGCTTGCCGCGATCGCCGCGAGGGCCAACAGGCCGGACGAGCCCGTCGCGCTCGAGGCGCTGGAGGGTCGTGTAGATCTGGCCGATATTGACTTCCCAGGTCCCACCCAGCATCGATTCAAAGCGGTTCTTCACCTCATATCCGTGGAGCGGCTCCCCTTTGAGAAGCCCCAGCACGCCGTACTTAAGCGACAATCTGCTGACTAACCATACTCAGTATGCATGCCCAGTATGCATACCTCGTGGAGCGTGTCAAGTAGTCAGTTCGGCGAACCGGAGAGAATCCGCCACATGACCCCGCGACGGCTGGTCTGGCTTGCCCTCCTTGCGTATGCGCTGCTGGCGCTGGCCCTCTTCTCGAGCACCTGGGTCGACCCCGCGGGGTCATGGATCGGAAGCCCGAAGGACCCGAAGCTCTTCATCTGGTACCTGGGCTGGATACCCCACGAGCTGGCGCGGGGCCACAACCCGCTGTTCACGGATTACCTGTCATATCCCGACGGCGTGAACCTCATGTGGAACACGTCGATGATCTTTCCGGCTCTTGTGCTCTGGCCGGTCACCGCGGCCTTCGGTCCCGTCGTCGCCTACAACCTCTTGATCACCGGCGGCATCGCGCTCTCGGCGTGGCTTGGATTCCTGGCCGCCTGGCGATTCATCGATCAGCCACTGCTGTGCTTCGCCGCAGGCCTGATTTACGGGTTCAGCCCGGCGCTGGTCGCCCAGGCGCTGGGCCACCCGCACGTGGTCGTAGCCCTGTTTCCACCCATTGCTTTCCTTCTCGGCCACGAGATCCTCGTGCGTCGCCGCTGGAATCCCTCGATCGCCGGCGGACTCGCCGGCGCGGCCGCCGCCCTGCAGCTGCTGACGGGCGAGGAGCTGCTCGCGACAACTCTGTTGATCACGCTGATCGCCGTCGTGCTCCTGGCGCTGGTCCATCGAGGTCAGGTGAGAGCCGCGCTGCCGCATGCGGTGCGAGCCGCCGGCGCCGCGCTCCTGACGTTCGCAATCCTGGGGGGCTACCCGCTTGCATTCCAGTTCTTAGGGCCACAGCGGGTATACGGCGACGTGCAGCAGCCGGACGTGTATGTCAGCGACTTACTGGCCTTCGTCGCGCCGGCGAACCTCATCCACTTCACTGGCAACATCGCCGAGAACGACGCCTACATCGGTGTGCCGCTGGCGGCGCTGTTCGCCGCGGGCGTGGTCCTGGGCTGGCGCCGCGCGTGGATCCGTTGGACCAGCTTGACTACGTTCGTCGTAGCGCTCCTTTCCCTCGGGCCGCACCTCCACGTCAATGGAACCGTGACCCCGGTCTGGCTGCCCTGGGCCGCGGTGGCGCAACTGCCTCTGATTGGCAGCGCGCTCCCGGCGCGGCTGATGGTGGTCGGCTTTCTCGGCGTCGGCTTCGTCGCGGCAGCCGCGGTCGTGATGAAAACCGCACAGCCGTGGCGGATCGGCTCGGGTGTCGCGCTCATCGCGGGCCTGGCGACGATCGTCCCCTCCCTTCCCTACCCGAGCGCCATCGCAGCCGTGCCCGCGTTCTTCAAGCCGGGCGGCGGTGTCGAGCGAGTCGCCCCTGGGTCCGTGCTGATCGTGACCCCGTTCTCGAGCAAGCAGTCGACCGACGCGATGCTGTGGCAGGCGGCAGCCAATTACCGATTCCGAATGCCCGAGGGCGACGCATTCACGCCCGGCCCGTACCTGGGCCCGCACCCCACCTTCATGCAGTCCGTCTTCGACGGCCTCGACGCCGGCAAGACGGTGGCTGTGACTCCTGAGGTGCGCGCCAGGTTCGTCGCCGACCTCAAGCGGTCAGGGGTCTCGGGCGGAATCGTGGTCGGTCCCTCCCCCGGACGATCGGCAATCGTCGCATTCCTGACACAGATCGAGGGCTCGCCCCCAATCGAGGATGGCGGGGTCGAAGTCTGGTGGTTGAATTCGATCACGTAAGGCCTGATGGACTGATCTCACCCGGTCCTCGGTACTCTTAAGGGTCCACATGGCCACCGCCACCTCGGCCGGCGCTTCCACGCGCGAGCGTCTCGATCGGCTGTTCAAGCAGCGGATCGTGATCTTCGACGGGTCGATTGGCGTGCTTCTGCAAAGGCAAGGACTGACCGAGGAAGACTGGCGAGGCGAGCGGTTTCGCGAGCACCCGAAGCTGCTCAAGAACAACGTCGACATCCTCTGCCTTTCACGGCCAGACCTGGTCAGCCGCATCCACCGCGACTACCTCGAGGCGGGAGCCGACCTCATCACCACCAACACCTTCACCGCGACACCCGTCTCCCAAGCCGACTACGGGCTGCAGGACCTTTCATACGAGATCAATTTCGCGGGCGCGCGCCTGGCGCGCCAGGCCGCCGACGCTTACGAGAATCGCTTCGTGGCCGGCTCGCTCGGACCGACCAACGTCACCCTCTCTCTTTCGCCGAAGGTCGAAGACCCGTCGTACCGCGATGTCACGTTCGACCAGCTGCGCGAGGGCTACGCCGTGGCCGCCCGAGGCCTGCGTGATGGCGGCGCCGACTTCCTGCTGATCGAGACGATCTTCGACACCCTTAACGCCAAAGCCGCGATCGCCGCCGTCAAAGAGGTGGCGCCGGAACTGCCGCTCTTCATGTCGGTCACGATCGTCGACCGCAGCGGGCGCAACCTGTCAGGCCAGACGGTGGAAGCGTGGTGGAATTCAGTCGAACACGCCGACCTTTTCGCGGCCGGCATCAACTGCTCGCTGGGAGCGACGGAGATGCGGCCATACATCGAATCGCTGTCGCGCGTCGCGCCGGTGTACGTGACTTGCTACCCGAACGCTGGACTGCCCAACTCGTTCGGCGGCTACGACGAGGAGCCCCCGATCACGAGCCGGCTGCTGCGCGACTTTGCCGTCAGCGGCTTCCTCAACGCCGCGGGCGGCTGCTGCGGCACGACGCCCGACCACATCCGCCAGATTCGCAAGGCGGTGTCCGGAATCCCGCCGCGTCAAGTCCCTGAGCGGTTGGCTCGGGCGCGCTTCAGCGGCCTCGAGCCTTTTGAGATCGGCCCCGACACGAGGTTCGTCGTCATCGGCGAGCGCACGAACGTCACGGGCTCAATCAGGTTCCGCCGGCTGATCGAGTCGGGCGACTTCACCGGCGCGGTGCAGGTGGCGCTCGACCAGGTCCGCGGCGGCGCCAACCTCCTCGACGTGAACATGGACGCGGACCTCCTTGACTCCGAGGCCGCGATGACGCGCTTCCTCAACCTCATCGCGACCGAGCCTGAGATCGCGCGCATCCCGATCATGGTCGACAGCTCGAAGTGGACCGTCCTCGAGGCAGGACTGAAATGCCTGCAGGGCAAGGGCGTGTGCAACTCGATCAGCCTCAAGGAAGGCGAGGAAGCCTTCCTGGAGAAGGCGTCCGTGGTGCGCAAGTACGGCGCCGCCGTGGTCGTGATGGCGTTCGACGAGAAGGGCCAGGCGGACACCCTGGAGCGCAAGGTCGGTATCTGCTCGCGGGCGTACAAGCTGCTGACCGAGAAGGCCGGCTACCACCCCGAGGACATCATCTTCGACCCCAACATCCTCGCCATCGCGACGGGAATCGAGGAGCACGCCGGTTACGCGAAGGCCTTCATCGAAGCCGCCATCGAGATCAAGAAGCGGTGCCCGGGGGTGCGCATCTCGGGCGGCGTCTCCAACCTGTCGTTCTCTTTCCGCGGCAACGACCGCGTGCGCGAGGCCATGCACTCCGCGTTCCTCTATCACGCGATCCGCGCGGGCCTGGACATGGGCATCGTCAACGCAGGCCAGCTGGCCGTGTACGAGGACATCCCGAAAGACCTTCTCGAGCTGGTCGAGGACGTCATCTTCGATCGGCGTCCGGACGCGACTGAGCGACTGGTCGACTTCGCGAAGACCGTGTCGGGTGGGGGCACCAAGCGCGAGGTCGACCTCTCGTGGCGGGAGAAGCCGGTCGAGGACAGGCTCGCGTACGCGGTGCTGCACGGCGAGGTCGCATTCATCGAGGCGGATTCGGAGGAGGCGCGCCAGAAGTACGGCAGACCGCTCCTCGTGATCGAAGGTCCATTGATGGACGGCATGAAGGTGGTGGGGGACCTGTTCGGCGCCGGCAAGATGTTCCTGCCCCAGGTGGTGAAGAGCGCACGCGCGATGAAGCGCGCGGTCGCGTACCTGGAGCCGTTCATGCTGGCCGAGAAGGAAGCGTCCGGCAACACGCAGCAGGTGCGCGGCAGAATCGTGATGGCGACCGTCAAGGGCGATGTCCATGACATCGGCAAGAACATCGTCGGCGTGGTGCTGGGCTGCAACAACTACGAGGTTCACGACCTCGGCGTGATGGTGCCCGCGGACAAGATCCTCGACACGGCCGTGGAGCTGGGCGCCGACGCCGTTGGCCTGTCGGGCCTGATCACGCCGTCGCTCGACGAGATGGTGACGGTGGCCAAGGAGATGACGAGGCGGCAGTTCACCATCCCATTGCTGATCGGCGGCGCCACCACATCGAAGCAGCACACCGCGGTGCGCATCGCGCCCGCGTACACCGGCTCGACGGTGCACGTGCTCGATGCGTCGCGTGTGATCGGCGTGGTGTCGGACCTGTTCGACGACGAGCGCCGCGTGACCTTCGATCGCGACAACCGTGTGCTCCAGGACAAGCTGCGTGCGCAGCACACGACAAGCAAGCGGCCGCTGCTGACGCTGGCGGAGGCGCGGGCGAAGCGGGCGCGACTCGACTTCGCCGATCTTCCGGCGCCGCCGTTCACAGGTACGCGCGTGGTGGAGCCAAAGCTGTCGGAGCTCCGCGAATATATCGACTGGACCTTTTTCTTCACTGCCTGGGAGCTGAAGGGGAAGTTCCCCGACATCCTCGAGAGCCCCAAGTACGGCGCATCAGCACGTGAGCTGTTCAGCCACGGCCAGGAGCTCCTCGACGAGATCCAGGCCAAGGGCTGGCTGCGCGCGAAGGGCGTCTATGGGTTCTGGCCGGCTCGCGCTGATTGCGACGACGTCGTGCTCGACAACGGCGTGCGCTTTCCGATGCTGCGGCAGCAGGTCGACCATGGCGAAGACAAGCCGTACTACTCGCTGGCCGACTTCGTGGCGCCAGAGGGCGACCACATCGGCGCCTTCGCGGTGACGGCGGGGCTGGGCGTCGACGAGCTGGCGGGTCGCTTCACCGCGGAGCTTGACGACTACCACGCGATCATGGTCAAAGCGCTCGCGGACAGGCTCGCGGAGGCGTTTGCGGAGTACCTGCACGAGGTCGTGCGGAGATCGTGGTACGAGAAGGGCCCGAAGCTGTCGAACGAGGAGCTGATCAGCGAGCGGTACCGCGGCATCCGCCCCGCGTTCGGCTATCCCGCCTGCCCCGACCACACCCCGAAGCGCACGCTGTTCGATCTCCTCGACGCTCCTTCAATAGGTATGGAGCTGACCGATTCGTTCGCGATGACGCCGACCGCCGCCGTCGCGGGTCTGTACTTCGCGCACCCCGAATCGCGGTACTTCATGGTCGGCAAGGTCGGCCGCGACCAGGTCGAGGACTACGCGCGCCGCAAATCGATGCCGATGGGTGAGGTCGAACGCTGGCTGCGCCCGATCCTGGGCTACGAAGAGGACGAACCTGCCAAGGTTTAGGGGCTAGCTGAGGTCCATCAACACGCTCTTGACCTCGGTGTAGAGGTCGAGAGCATACGGGCCGAGCTCGCGCGCCCAGCCGCTCTGCTTGTACCCGCCCCACGCCATGGCGGGGTCGAGCACGTTGTAACAGTTGACCCAGACGGTCCCTGCCTTGAGCGCGCGGGCGACGCGATGGGCGCGTTTGACGTCGCTGGTCCAGACGCCCGCGGCGAGTCCGTACACGCTGTCGTTCGCTTTCGCGATCAGGTCGTCCTCGTCGTCGAAGGGAATCGCCGCGAGCACCGGACCGAAGATCTCCTCGCGCGCGATCTGCATCTTTCCGTTGACCTGCGCGAACACCGTGGGCTTGACGAAGTAACCGTGCGACAGCTCACCGCCCGCGCGCTCGCCGCCGGCCGCGACCGTCGCGCCCTCCTTCTTACCCGCGTCGATGTAGCCGAGCACCCGCTTCAGCTGCTCCTCGGACACCAGCGGACCCATCTGCGTCATGGGGTCGATGCCCGGTCCGAGAACGAGCTCGTTGGCGATGTTCGAGACGCGATCGATCATGTCGTCGTAGACCTTCTCCTGCACGAACAGTCGGGAGCCCGCCGAGCAGACCTCGCCCTGGTTGAAGAAGATGCCGAGATAAGCACCGGATGCGGCGCGGCTCAGGTCTGCGTCGCTGAAGACAATGTTGGGTGACTTGCCGCCAAGCTCGAGCGAGACTCGCTTCAAGTTTCCGACCGACGCCTTGACGATTAGCTTGCCCACCTCGGTCGAACCAGTGAATGCGATCTTGTCGACGCCCTGGTGCTCGGCCAGGGCAGCGCCGGCGGTCTCCCCAAAACCCGTGACAACGTTGAAGACGCCGGGCGGCACTTCCGCCTGCTGGATGACCTCGGCGAGCAGGAGGGCCGACAGCGGCGTCTGCTCCGCCGGCTTTAGCACGACCGAGTTGCTGCACGCGAGTGCGGGCGCGACCTTCCAGGCGGCCATCATCAGCGGGAAGTTCCAGGGAATGATCTGGCCAACAACGCCGACCGGCTCGCGCAGCGTGTAGTTGAGCCACTGGCCCGGGAAGGAGATCGATCCGGTCTGGCCGCCGAGCTTGGTCACCCAGCCGGCGTAGTAACGGAAGGTCGCCGCCGAAAGCGGTACGTCGGCCAGCATCATCTCGTTGATCGGCTTGCCGTTGTCGAGGCTGTCGAGCTCGGCGAACTCCGCGGCACGCTCCTCGATCAGGTCGCCGACCTTCCAGAGGATGCGAGCCCGCTCGGCCGGCGGCAGCTCCCGCCACGAACCGGATTCGAAGCTGGCACGGGCGGCCTTGACCGCGCGGTCGATGTCCTCCCGGTCGCCCTCGGCGACCTCCGCCAGCACCTCGCCGTTGGATGGATCGAACGTGGGGAAGGTCTTGCCCGAGGCAGCCTCAAACCAGCGGCCGCCGATGAAGAGCTTCTTGGGGCTGCTCCTCAGGAACGGGGCGACAGCGAGGTTGTCGGCTACCGCCATGCGCCCATGATAGCTACAGGTCTTCGAGGTTCTCGACGATCGCTTCTTGTGTGGTCCGGGCGATCACGACCACAGCCTCCTCGTCGGAATGGGCGTTCGACTCGATGTGGTGGACGAACGGCGGCACGTATATGTAGTCGCCAGGCTTGGTGGTCAGCCGCACCTCGTGCCCCTCTTCCGAATAGATGAACTCAGGGTGGCCTGCAACGACAAAGATCCCGGTCTCGCTCTTGCCATGGTGATGCGGTCCGGAGGACACGCGCGGCGCCACGTGCGTCTCGCCCATCCAGATCGCCCGGCTGCCCACCGTCTCGCCTGACAGAGCGGCCATGCGCGTCATCCCAGACGTTTGCGCGGTGGCGGACGTGCACGCCTCGGAGGGCACGTGATAAAGCCGTCCCACGACAGCAACGATACTTGCCTGCAGTGCATGGTTGATCGCGCTCAGCGATGGGGTGTGGTTCCGGAATACTTCAGCTACCGGGGCGAGCGCGTCGTCGCGTCCCCGGAAGCGGTCGAGGCGGTGCTCACGGCTCTCCGGGCGAAGACCGAAAGTCCGCCCCGGATGCCGCGTCGCCAGCTGCCCGAGGGGACCTGCGCGCCGGCACCCGAGCGCGTCTGGGGCTGGGCGATCCAGCTCTACGCGCTGCGCTCGCGGAACAGTTGGGGCGTCGGCGACTTCGCGGACCTGCGCCACTTTGCGCGCTGGGCGCGGCGCAAAGGCGCGTCGGTGACGCTCCTCAACCCGCTCGGAGCGCAGGTCCCGGTGCTTCCGTACCAGCCCTCTCCCTACTACTCGTCGTCGCGGCGCTTTCTGAACGCGGCCTACATTCGCGTCGAGGAGATCGCCGGCGCCGAGCGATGCGCGCCTGACCTCGAGCCGCTTCGCACAGAAGCCCAAGCGCTCAACGCGCAGCGCCTCATCGATTACGACAAAGTCTTCCAGCTCAAGTCGAAGGCGCTCGATCTTGTTTTCAGGGCTGCCCCTCATCCGCGCGGCCTCACCGCCTGGATACAAAGCCAGGGCGAGGCCCTGCTCGAGTTCGCCACATTCAATGCATTCGCGGAAAGGCACGGCGCGGCGTGGCGCGACTGGCCGCCTGGCCTAAGACATCCCCGCGCGGAAGACGTGGAGGAAACACGCCGGCATCTCCACGAACGAGTCTCCTTTCATCAATGGGTGCAGTTCCACCTCGACCGCCAGCTCCAGCGCGCGTCGGCTGAGATCGGACTCATCACCGACGTTCCGCTCGGATTTGCGTCCGACAGCTACGACGCTTGGCGCTGGCAGCACCTCCTCGCGCCGAACATTCGCGTCGGGGCGCCTCCGGACGAGTTCTTCCAGGACGGCCAGGACTGGGGCGTGCCCCCGTTCGATCCATGGAAGCTTCGCGCCGCCGGCTGCGAGCCGTTCGTCGAGGCGATCCGCAGCGCGGCCACCCACGCCGCGGGCGTGAGGCTCGACCACGTGATGAGCCTTTTCCGGTTGTTCTGGATTCCCTTCGGCATGCAGGCTGCGCAGGGCGTCTACGTCCGCTACCCGACCGACGACCTGCTCGCATTCCTCGCCGAGGAGAGCAGCCGCGCGAACGCGTTCGTGGTCGGCGAAGACCTTGGCCTGGTCGAACCGCCTGTGCGCAAGCGGCTGCATGCGCGAGGCGCGCTCTCGTTTCGGCTGCTGTGGTTCGAGCGCTCGTCTCCGGGACGGTGGCCGAGAGACGCCGTTGCGGCGGTGAGCACGCACGACCTCCCCACGATCGCCGGCATCTGGAACCTGACCGAACCCGAGCACCGGCTGCACGGCCTTCGCCAGCGCCTGGTCGAGGTGACCCGTGCACCCGACGGAAAGGCTGCGGTCGACGTCGCGGTCGCGGCTTACCGCGCCCTGGCGCGGACGAAATCCCGCATCGTGCTGGCGTCGCTCGAAGACGCGGTCGGCGTGAGCGAACGTCCCAATGTGCCTGGCACCACCACCGAGTTTCCGAACTGGCGACTTGCGCTACCGCATTCACTGGAAGAGATCGAGAAAGCGGCCGGCCCTCGCCGGATCGGCGCGGTGATGAAGCGCGCTCGCCGTAACCTCTCTCCGACCTCATGAGCGCACGCCTCGCAGCCACCGTCGGCACACGGCGGGCGATGAGACGGTTACGGTGGCGCTCAACTTCAGCAAGCGGCCCCAGCGCCGCGAACTGGCGGGTCGAGCCGACGCCATCGAGCTCGATCCGCTGGGGCCGTCCGTCGTCTTCAGCTGAGCTCTGGCGAGCTTGTACGATGCAGAAGTGATCGCTTCACGCTCTCGACTCGCCGGCACTCAGCTCGACATCTACCCGCTGGCGGCGCTCCCCAAGAACGGTCACGCCGACCCGTCGGGCTTGCCCATGACGGTCAAGGTCCTGCTCGAAGGACTGCTGCGCTTGAGCGAGCAGGGGTCGACGACCGAGCAGAGCGTGCGCGCGCTCGCGGCCTGGCCGGCGCCGCCGCCCAAAGATGCGGAGCTGCCGTTCCTCCCCGCGCGCGTCCTCATGCAGGACTTCACCGGCGTGCCCGCGGTCGTGGATCTCGCGGCGATGCGATCGGCGATGAAGCGGGCCGGCAAGGATGCGGGCAAGGTCGATCCGCTTGTGCCGGTCGACCTGATCATCGACCACTCGGTGCAGGTCGATGCCTTCGGATTCCGTGACGCCTACACGCGCAACATAGAAAAGGAGATCGAGCGCAACCGCGAGCGTTATTCGCTCCTGCGCTGGGCCCAGCAGGCCTTCCACAACTTCTCGCTGGTGCCGCCCGGGATGGGCATCTGCCACCAGGTGAACCTCGAGTACATCGCCAAGGTCGTGCAGGTGCGCGACATCGAGGGGCGCAAGATCGCCATCCCCGACACGCTGATGGGCACCGACTCGCACACGACGATGGTCAACGGCCTCGGCGTGCTCGGATGGGGCGTTGGAGGCATCGAGGCCGAGGCGGCGATGCTCGGGCAGCCCGCCTACCTGGCGACGCCGATCATCGTCGGCGTGCGCTTCAGCGGCGCGCTGCCCGCCGGATCGACCGCGACGGATCTCGTGCTGACGCTCACTGAGATGCTGCGCAAGCACGGAGTCGTGGACAAGTTCGTCGAGTTCTGCGGCGACGGACTGTCAAGCCTTTCCGTGCCCGACCGCGCGACGCTCAGCAACATGTGCCCCGAGTACGGCGCGACCTCGGCTCTGTTCCCGGTGGACGCGCAGACTTTGCGCTACCTCGAGGTCACCGGCCGCAGCAGCGAACACATCGACCTCGTCGAGCGATACTCGAAGGAGCAGGGGCTGTTCCGCGTCGATGGCGCGGCCACTCCAAAGTTCACCGAGCTTCTCGAGCTCGATCTCACCAAGGTCGAGCCGAGCCTTGCCGGTCCCAAGCGGCCTCAGGACCGTGCCTCGCTGCCGCATGTTTGGGAGAGCTTCACGGCCGCGTTCGGCAACGGACCAAAGCCGGACCCCGATGCGGTTTCGAAACTCTCGGAAGAGGGCGGCCCGATCAACGGCCGTTCCGCCGTGGCGGTGGCGGCCAATCCCGCCGCGAAGCTCGAGAACGGCTGCGTCGTGATCGCCGCGATCACCAGCTGCACCAACACCTCGAACCCATCGGTGATGGTGGCGGCGGGACTGCTGGCTCAGAAGGCAGTCGAGCTCGGCCTCGACGTTCAGCCCTACGTCAAGACGAGCCTGGCGCCCGGGTCGCGCGTGGTCACCGACTACCTGCAGACGGCCGGCCTGATGGAGCCGCTCGAGAAGCTGGGTTTCTACCTGGTCGGCTTCGGGTGCACCACATGCATCGGCAACTCGGGCCCGCTCGCCACGCCTGAGATCGAGGCCGCGGTCATAAAAGAAAACCTGAGTGTGGTGGCTGTGCTGTCCGGAAACCGCAACTTCGAGTCACGCATCCACCCGCTCGTTAAGGCGAGCTACCTCGGCTCACCGCCGCTGGTCGTGGCCTACGCGCTTGCGGGCACTGTCAACGTCGACCTGACCAAGGACCCCGTCGGCACGACCAAGGACGGCAAGCCCGTGATGCTGTCGGAGCTGTGGCCTTCGGTGGCCGAGGTCAACGCAGTCGTCCAGAAATGCGTGCAGCAGGACATGTTCAAGCGCGAGTACGCGCGAATCTTCGACGGCGACGAGCACTGGAAGAAGATGACGGCGCCGACCGGCCCGATCTTCGAGTGGGACCCGAGCTCCACCTACGTGAAGGAGCCGCCCTACTTCGAGGATTTCGCGCCGCAGCCGAAGGCGCTCACCGACGTGAGTGGCGCGCGGGTCCTGGCGATGCTAGGCGACTCCGTGACCACCGACCACATCTCGCCCGCGGGCGACATCGCGGAGAACAGCCCCGCCGGGCAGTACCTGAAGAGCAAGGGCGTCGCGCGCAAGGACTTCAACTCCTACGGCTCGCGGCGCGGCAACGACCGCGTGATGGTGCGGGGGACTTTCGCCAACATCCGGCTCAAGAACCTGATGGTGCCGGGCGTGGAGGGGGGCGTGACCGTCCACGTCCCCTCCGGCGAGGTCATGCCCATCTACGACGCCGCCGAGCGCTACAAGCGCGAGAAGGTCCCGCTCATGGTGGTGGCGGGCAAGGAATACGGCAGCGGGTCCTCGCGCGACTGGGCGGCCAAGGGCACGCTGCTGCTGGGCGTGCGCGCGGTGCTGGCGGAGAGCTTCGAGCGCATCCACCGTAGCAACCTCGTCGGCATGGGCGTACTGCCCCTGCAGTTCAAGCCCGGCGAGGGCGCGGAGACCTTCGGCATCACGGGCAAGGAGAC
>VBHX01000081.1 GCA_005879945.1 Chloroflexota bacterium
CACCTTTCTCGATCTGATCGTCGTCCTCGAAGAAGCGGGGCGCGCCTTGCTGCCGGGTCCCTTCTTCGCGACCATGGGTCTCGCGGTGCCGGCGCTGATCGAAGCGGGCACCGAGGCGCAGAAGAAGGCGGCGCTTGGCGCGATCGCGTCGGGCGACGCCAGGGCCACGCTCGCGTTCACCGAACCGGCCGCGCGGTGGGACGCGAGCGGGGTGACGTTGAGCGCGAAGCCGAGCGGCGGCGGATGGAAGCTCGACGGGGTCAAGCTCTTCGTGCCCGACGCGCAGAACGCCGACTACATGGTCGTCGCGGCGCGCACCCGTGGCGAAGGAGAGGAGGGCATCTCCCTGTTCCTCATCGAAGGCAAGCCCAAGGGCATGTCCGTGCACCCCCTGCAGACGCTGGACATGACCAGGCGTTGGTGCGAGGTTCGTTTCGAAGGCGTCGAGGTCGGCGCCGACTCGGTCATGGGCGCCCCCCACAAAGCCTGGCCGGCCATCAAGCGTGCGCTCGAGTGGGCGACGGCGGCGCTGTGCGCCGAGATGATCGGCGGCGCGCAGAAGGTGCTCGAAACTTCAACCGACTACGCGAAGACCCGCCATCAGTTCGGCAAGCCCATCGGCATCTACCAGGCCGTATCGCACAAGCTCGCCGACATGCTGGTGCTCTCGGAGAGTGGTCGGTCGGCGACCTATTACGCCGCGTGGACCGTCGACGCCGACGCACCAGACCGCTCGCTTGCGTCCTCGATGGCGAAAGCGTACGTGTCCGACGCGTATCGCAAAGTGGCCGGCGACGGCATCCAGGTGCATGGCGGCATCGGCTTCACCTGGGAGCACGACATGCACCTCTACTTCAAGCGAGCGAAAGCATCAGAGGTCACCCTCGGCGATGCGACTTACCACCGCGAGCTGGTGGCCCAGGCGCTCGACCTCTAGGTTCTGCAGCTCTACGACTGGCCCGGCAGATGCGGCCAGGAGTCGTAAAGGTTGGTGTCGACCGACCCGCTCTCAATACCCGCGAGGTCGTAAACGTACGTCTTGCCTGTCAGGGCCGGACCGCCGAGGCCGCACGGCGTCGAGGAGGTGCAAAGCGTCTCGCCCGCATACCAGACCAGGGTCGGGGTCAGGAAACCGGGATTGGCGCGCGGCTCGTTGGAGGCCTGCGCGAGGGGGCCACCGTTGGTGTCGATGAACCCCACTTTGTGATTGCCCTGCGGATCCAGGGTCGTATAGGCGATGTGGGTGCCGTCAGCGCTCGGCCAGGGGCGGATCCACTGCAAACCCGCCTGCACGGTCTGCACCTTGCCGGTCGCCTCCCACACCTGGACGCCCGCACCGGTCCGGAAGTAGAACCGCGCTCCGCTTGCGCCCCACGTGCCCATCGTCCCGTCCGCGCGGGTGTAGACCGTCTTGTAGTCGGATAGCCGAACGATCTGGATCGGCGGTGTGCTGGTCTGGGCGCCTTTCTGCGCGGTGAACGTCTCTTCCACCGCGACGAACTGGCCGTCTGCAGAGAAGCCGACGATCGCGTCATCGTTGTCGAGGTTGACGCCGCGGCCGGGCACGGTGCCCATGCTGGCCAGCACCTTGTCGCCGGCCGCGGACAGCACGTGCCATTTGACGCCGCTGCCGTCCGAACTCAGATAGCTGAGCCTCTGCCCGTCGTGGCTCCAGTTGTAGACCCAGCTCGCGTAGCCGCCTGAGGCCCAAGCACGCACCAGCGAGGTCGTGCTGGTGGCGAGGTCGACCAGGTAGAGCGAGCCGGCGGCGCCCAGGTCGCCGCTCGACGTGACGATGTACGAGATGCGCGTCGAGTTGATGAAACGTAGGTTCGAGCCGCCGCTGAGGCCGCACCGCGTGACGGGATGCGTGAGGTCGGTCACGTCGCGCACAACAATGCCCTGGACCGCACGAAGCGTTACCAGCGCCAGCTGGTGCCCGGCCGGAATCTGCGAGGTGCAGACGATCGCGAGCGGCGGCACTGGGGTTGGGCCGCCAGGCGCCGGGCTCGGGAAAGGGAGCGGCGATGCGCTGACCGCCGGCGAGGCGGCGCTGGATGGTGAAGTTTTGGCCTGGTTTGGGCCGTTGCCGCAAGCCACGGTGAGCACCATCGCCAGGACCAGGAGCCGCTTCAGGCCGTCTCCGAGCCCCGGGATCAGCGTCATCAGCCCCCCGAGAGTAGCCGGAAGACCACCAATCCGAACAGCGCGCAGGCCGGAATCACGATCCCCCGGTACAGCGACCAGTAACCGGACCACGCCTCCCGGAGACGGTCGAGGCGCCGCCCGGAACCGAATACGAGCGACCAGTAGATCGGCAGCGCGGCGCCGGTGTTGAGGGCCAGTGCAAGGAGGGCGATCCCACCTGCGCCCGCGAGCCAGACCTGAAGCGGAGCGGACGTGCCGAAGCCCAGCTGTGTGCCCCAGATGGCGGCGGCCGTCACCAGGCCGATGAGCGCGGGCACGCCAAGGAGGAAGAATGCGGCGAAGCTGACGATCATCAGCGCCAGCATCAGAGCCAGCGTCGCCACGATCCCGGCCAGCGCGGCGGCGGCCACGGTCGCGCCGCTTGCAGGCGCAGGCTTTGTGTCACCCGCCTGAACGATGTATGCCTGCCCATCGCTCTGCACCTGTCCGCCGGCCGATCCCCTCACCTCTGACCACGAATGCAGGCCCGCGCTCGAGGTGACAGCGACCGCGACGCCCGCGGGCGCTACCGCAAGCAGCAGGCCGGCCACGATGGCGGCCGCATTGCGGCGGATGACCGCCAGCGGCAGCCAAACCCGCCGGCGCCTGATGCGGCCTAAGCCTGTTTCCATCAGGCGCTCGCGGTCGAAGGTCGTCCCGCACAGGACAGTGAGCGCGAAGCACGCTGTCAGTGGCAGTACGAGTGATGGAATCGCGAACGGCGACCGAAATACGAATAGGGCGAGGGGCAGATCCGCGACGGCCGCCGACACAGGCGACAGTAGGAACGACCACGCACCGCCGGCCGCGCCTTCGCGCGGGAAGAGCATGAAGCCCAGCATCCGGCCCATCGCGGCCCAGTACGAGGTGACGGCAGCCACGACCGCGAAGACCGGCAGAAGGTCCCATGGCGCGCTCTGGCCGAACAGCGACAGGAGGCCCATGCCCGCTGCCATCCACAGCGTCACCCATACGGTGCTGACCACCGCGCCGGGGAGGACCTCGAGCCAGATGAGCGACGGGTCGTCGACCGGCGTGTAAAGCAGGACCTCGAGTGACTGCTGCGCCTTCTCCCACCAGATGCCGATCGAGCTCTTGATCGATTCCAGCAGCGCGAACGACATGAAGAACAGCGGCAGCAGCAGGCCTGCCTGCAGCGCTGAGCCGCCGGTGAATCGCTGAGCAAACGCGCCGGCGACTCCGGGCAGCTGCCCGAAGAGAGACGTCCCGGCGACAAGCAGCAGCACGAAGGCGTTCAGGTACATGACCCAGCTCAGGTCTCCCCGGCGCCACCACGAGCTCACGTAGAAGGGAAGCGAGTGGCGCAGCAGCCGCCCCTGCTTGGGCAGCGACGCGAACATGCGGCGAGCGCTGATTCCGGAAGAGTGGATCAGCCCCTCCCGTGCCTTCGGCGCGGGGGCCCCAGAGGTTCCCACCAGAGGGGGGAGGGCCACGTTGTCCATTGCGTTGAGGTAGACGGACTCGAGGCTCACCTGCTGCTCTTCGAGCTCGTAATACGGCGCGTCCATCGCCGCGAGCCGCGACTGCAGCTCCGCCGCGAACGCGGCGCGATCCGCGACCGTCGCGTGCCACGGCAGGCTGTAGGTGATGGCGTCGCCCGAGAGCTCGAATGACACCGTCTTCTCGCGCAGCCACGCGCGCAGCGTGTCGGGGTCGGATGGAGTCTTGCTTAGACGGACCGAGAAGCGCCTGCCGGTCTCGGCCTCGCGGCGCAGCTCGTCGAGGGTGCCTTCGGTGACCACTACGCCGCTGCGCATGATCGCGATCCGGTCCGCCATCAGCTCCGCCTCGCTCAATACATGCGTGGTGACGATTAGCGCAGCGCCCCGCGCGCGCTGCTCGCCCAGGTAGCGCCGCATGTCCGCGGCTGCCACCGGGTCGAGGCCGGCAGTCGGCTCGTCACAGAAGATCCAGTCCGGCTCATGCAGCGTCGCTCGGATCAGCGCGACCTTCTGCGCCATTCCACGTGAGTAAGCCGCGAGGATCATGTCGCTTCGGTCCGCGAGGTCGAAGCGTTCGAGAAGCTCGGTGATGCGCTTTGCCCGGACGTCCGCCGGTACCGCATACAGGTATCCGAAGTGGTCTAGGTACTCGACCGCGGTGTTGCGACCGTACAGCCTCGCCTGGTCGGGCACCACGCCGAGCCGGGCGCGAACTTCGTCGAGCTTTTCGGGCAGAGCAAGGCCGTCGAGCTCGATCAGGCCGGCGTCGGGCTTGAGGATTCCGCCGAGGCATCTCAGGGTCGTCGACTTGCCCGCGCCGTTCTGGCCGAGCAGCACGAGGATCTGCCCGCTCTCGACGTGAATGTCCACGCCATCGACGGCGCGGACGTCACCAAAGCTCTTGCGAAGGCCCTCGACCCGAATCACTGGAGCGTGGAGTCTAGGCTGCGTTAATCCTCGTGAGGCCGTGATTCGGGGTGCCGGTTAAGAAACAATCGGAGCAGGGGCGGCGCCTCGTAGAGTTCGTCGATCTTGGGCACGTCCAGTTCAGGTTCGGCTGACGCTTCGTTGAGGAGCTCTCCGATGACATCGGGGAGCGGCTGGCGCTTCCGGGCGGCCAGCATACGCACGCGATTCCATGCCGCCGGTTCGATGCTGATGCTCGCCTGGAGCGTCGTCTTCATGGGCCTGAACCCGATTCGAGTATAGGCGCCGACCGGTGAAATGGCGCCCCTATCCGAGGGCGTCGAGCAAGGGCTGGAGGCGCTCCATGACCGCGAGATGGACCTGCTCCTTCGAGCCCGTCGCGTCCAGGCGAGCGAACCGCTTCGGTTCGGCGGCGGCCAGCCGGTCATATGCGTCCGCCACCCGGTGGTGGAACTCCACCGATTCGCTTTCGACGCGGTCCGGCTTCTTGCCGGCATGGACCAGGCGTTCGAGCCCGTGCTCGACCGGAACCGACAGCAGGAACGTCACGTCTGGGCGGGGAAACGTCGACGGCCATGTCGTCGGCACGCCGCGGGCGCCGCCCTGGTAGGCGAGCGTCGAATCGTGATAACGATCCGCGACGACGATCTGGCCCGCCGACAATGCCGGCGCGATCACCTCGCTGATGAGCTGCTTGCGCGCGGCCATGAAGAGATACATCTCCGCCTCCGCATCGAGCTCCATCGCTCCGTAAAGGACGATCTCGCGGATGCGCTCGCCGAGCTCGTTGCCGCCCGGTTCGCGGACCATCACCGGTTCGCGGCTGGCGAGGGCCTGGGCGAGCAGCTCGACCTGCGTCGTCTTCCCGGAACCCTCAGGTCCCTCGAATGTGATGAACAGGCCCGGCACTAAGCGATCGGCTCTTCAGGGACGGGCGTGATGCGCAGCCGGCGCTGCGGCTCCTTGCCGGTGCTCCGCGCCGAGAGCTCGTTCTCCGCGACCAGCTGATGCTGCAGGCGGCGCAGGTATGCGTTCTGCGGCGCGATCTCGACGGGACGGAGCGTCGTCTTCACGGTCTTGATGGCGGCTGCCGCCTCCGCCAGCGCGCGGGTGGTCGCCTCGTCGTGCTTGTCCACGCCGTAGATGCGCGACAGTGCATCGCGGACCTGGGTTACGGAATTGCTCTTGAGGATGTGGATCGGGAGCCCGCGGCTCTCCGCCTGGCGCAAACTGTCCGGCCGGCGGCGGTAGTGATTCTTGAGCGTCAGCACCGCGCCGGCGCCATCGAGGTTGCCCAGCACGCGCACCGGCAGCTCGAGGTCGCGGATCGACTGCTCGACGTGGTGGCGGCTCACGCCATAGGGAAAGATGCCGAGCGGCTTGCTGTTGGAGGACGTCGCCGCCGGCAACTCCGGTGTCACGACGGTCGGGGCGTCGACGTTGGATATGACCCGGCCCTCGCGCGTGCGCACGCGGATCTTGGGCGTGAGCATCGGGCCGCGCAGCGCTGTGTCGACCACATCGGCAAGCGGAACGTGAATGGCGACGCGGTCGCGGTCCTGGATCTCGACCAGCACATCGAAGGTCGGCGGCGCCTTGCGCTCGAGCACCGACTTCTGCGTGCCGCGCCGTCGTGCCTCTTCGTCCGAGAGGGTCACGCTCTGGATGCCGCCGAGCAGGTCGTTCAAGGTCGGGTTGACGAGGAGGTTCTCGAGCGTCTGGCCGTGCGCGGTGGCGATGAGCTGCACACCGCGTTCGGCGATTGTGCGCGCCGCCGCGGCCTCGAGCTCCGTGCCGATCTCGTCGATAACGATGACCTCAGGCATGTGGTTCTCGACTGCCTCGATCATCACCGCGTGCTGCAGCAGCGGAGTCCGCACCTGCATCCTTCGAGCTCGCCCGATGCCGGGATGCGGGATGTCGCCGTCACCGCCGATCTCATTTGACGTGTCGACGATCACGACACGCTTGCGGAGCTCGTCCGCGAGCAGTCGCGCGCACTCGCGCAGCATCGTCGTCTTGCCAATCCCAGGCCGGCCGAGCAAGAGAATGCTCTGGCCGCTGATGACAATGTCTCGAATGATCTCGCCGGTGCCGGTGACCGCCCGGCCCACGCGCATCGTGAGCCCGGTGATACGTCCGGAGCGGTTGCGAATCGCGGAGACGCGATGCAGCGTGCGCTCGATTCCGGCGCGGTTGTCATCGCCGAACTGACCGACGTTGTTCGCCACGTGGTCGAGATCCGACGCGGAGACCGGACGGTCCGCGAGCAGCACCTCGCGCCCAGGCACGCGGGCCTCGGGTTCCCGCCCGAGGTCGAGCACGATCTCCAGCAACTCCCTCGGATCGGTCCTCTCGTGAAGCGCGCGGGCGAGGTCTGATGGCAGCGCGCGGGCGAGGAGCTCTATCTCCTCATCCCAGTTACCCGCGCGAGAGGACGTAGCGACTTCGGGCCTGCTCATCCGTACGAGGGCACCAGCCCCTTCTCCCGCACCGGCACCCGAACCGCCAGTTCTTTGACCAGGAGGAGCTGCGTCAGGAGGACACTGAACCCACGCCCTCTGAGGGCGTCGATCATGTGGGAATCATAGTGGCGGAGGCTCGACCAGGCGGGCGCATCGGTGTTCACGAGCAGCGACAGGCCGAGGTCAACAAGCTCCTCCGGCAGGGGCCTCTCAGGCATCGCCAGGAAGCTCAGCGTGCTGGGGCGCGCGCCCGAGCTTCGCTCGACCTTGACCCAACCCACGAGCTCGACCCTGTCGACAACAACCTCCTCCTTGTTGGAACCTCGCGGGGCCAGCCGACCGGTCCACTCCCCGTGCAGGGCACGCCAATCGCGATAGGTAGGGGCCTCCAGCTGCGACACCCCTTGCGGTGTGACCTTCCGGTAGAGCTGGTAGAGCCTGCGCCCGTCGCCGCGGCGGACCTGTCGAGCCCCCTCCGGGGAGGCGGCCAGACGGTGGCTCGGCTTCTCCGCGTAGACCACGACCTCGGTGGCGTACTGGCGGAATCCCCTGAGCCGGAAAACCGGCAGCAGCGCGTCGCGCTCCGGCAGGCGCACAAACAGCCGGTGCACGCCCCGCTCGAGGGCCTGGTTGCACAGGTGCTCGACGAGCGCCGGCGCCACCTCGTCGGAATCCGACCCTTCGGCCACCTGCAGGTTCAGCACCTGGAGGACCTTCGGGCGTGTCACCTCGAGGCCACGCTGCTGGCCGGACGCCTGTACATATCCAACAACCTTGCCGCCCACCTCCGCGACGTAGATGAGCGTCTCCTGCGAGAGGGGAAGGAAAGCCGACAGCGTCGAGCTGAGCAGCGACCACAGCCTCGCCGCGGGAGGCTCGGCCTCGTTCAGCGATTTGTCCGCGGAGCGATGCATCTCCTCGATGCGGGCGAGGTCGAGCAGGCCGGCGGCTCTTAGCTTCATTCAGACGACGCCATCCTCACGAACTCCTGGTGCAGCCGTCGGTCGTTGGTCAGCTCCGGATGGAAGCACAGCGCGAGGATTTGCCCCTGGCGCACTGCCACCGCGCGGCCGTCATGTGTCGCGACCACCTCCGTGGTGCCGGTCGACTCCACGAGCGGAGACCTGATGAACACGCCAGGAAAGGTCTTGCCATTGAGCCCGGCAAGATGCAGCGAGGCTTCGAAGCTGTCGACCTGCCGCCCATAGCCGTTGCGCCTAACGGAGATGTCGAGCAGGCCCATGCCGCGCTGATCCTCCATCCCGTCGGTGACCTCACGCGCGAGGACGATCATGCCCGCGCAGGTCGCGAGCGTGGGCAGACCTCCAGCGATTGCGTTGCGCAGCGGCTCGAGCAGGCCGACGCGCTCCATCAGCATCGTCATGGTCGTGCTCTCGCCGCCCGGCAGAACGATGCCGTCGAGCGCTTCGAGATCTCCTTCGGTCTTGACCAGACGGGTCTTCGCACCCACGGCCTCGAGCGCGCGGACATGCTCAGCAAACGCACCCTGCATCGCGAGGACCCCGATGACTGGTGCTGTTTTTCGCCCCGCGCGAGAACTACCAGCCTCTGGCAGCGAGCAGCTCGTCCTTCGGGATGGCGGGGATCTCGAGCCCGGGCATCGCCTTTCCAAGCCCCGCGGAAACTTCCGCCAGCACCTCGGGCTTGTCGAAGTACGTGGTGGCCGCCACGATCGCCTTGGCACGCTTCAAGGGGTCCTCGGACTTGAAGATGCCGGAGCCGACGAACACCCCGTCCACACCCAACTGCATCATCAGCGCCGCGTCGGCCGGAGTCGCGATCCCGCCCGCGGCAAAGTTCACGACCGGCAGCCGGCCGAGGCGCTGGCACTCGGCGAGCAACTCCACCGGGGCGCCAATTTGCTTGGCTTCGTGCACGAGCTCGGCGTGGTTCATGCCGTGAAGCTTGCGAATGCCGGCGTTGACCGCGCGTGCGTGACGCACCGCTTCGACCACGTTTCCAGTCCCGGCCTCGCCTTTGGTGCGGATCATCGCCGCACCTTCGGAGATGCGCCGCAGTGCCTCGCCGAGGTCGCGACATCCGCACACGAACGGAACCTTGAATGGGTGCTTGTCGATGTGGTTTTCTTCGTCGGCCGGCGTGAGCACCTCGGATTCGTCGATGTAGTCGATCCCGAGCGCCTCCAGGATTTGCGCCTCGACGAAGTGGCCGATCCGGCACTTCGCCATGACCGGGATCGTCACCGACTCCATGATCGAGCGGACCAGCGTCGGATCGGACATCCTCGCCACCCCGCCCTCCTTGCGGATGTCGGCCGGGACGCGCTCGAGCGCCATCACCGCGCACGCGCCGGCGTCCTGCGCGATGCGGGCGTGCTCGGGCGTGACCACGTCCATGATCACTCCGCCCTTGAGCATCTGAGCCAGGCCGGCTTTGACCTTGAAGGAACCCTTAACAGCCCGATTTCCATTGCGCGAACCGTTGCGTTCGGCCACGAAGGGAATTCTACGCCGGGCTCCTGGACGGCCCCCTCGCTTGAAGTGACCGGTTTCGGCCGGTCGGAGCGTTGAATTCAGAGGACGATGTTGAGGAAGAGCCTGGGAGTGACAGGTGCCTTCGCCCTGGCAACCGCCCTGCTGGCCCCAATCAACGCGCTCGCGTGCGGCACAAACTCGGCAGCCTCGTCAGCTAGCGGTGGGGCGAGCCCGTTCGATGTGACCGACGGTCACATGGCGCTGTACGTCAGAGTGGCCGTTCTTCTCTTCCTCATGGGCCAGCTTGCGATTCCGCTGGTCGTCACCATGCGACGGAAGCAGACCGCGCTGCCAGGCGGCGTGCAGGTGTCCCCAGACGGGAGATATTGGTGGGACGGGATCGCTTGGCGACCGGTCCCCGAACCTGACCGGCGGGCCTAGAGCCTCTCCAGGACCAGCGTCCGCTTGCTGGCGTACTCGTCGTCCGAGAGCAGGCCGTCGCGGTGCAGCCTTGTGAGCATGTCCATCTCCTCGAGCACGTCGAGCAGCGGCGCCATCGTGCGGCGGGCCAGGTATGCCTCGGAAGCGGAGCCGGCCTCCTCGCCACGAGCGTCGAACTCGCGGATGAAGAAAAGCGCCTTGACGGCTGAGAACGGGATGCCGAGCTTGCGGATCGGGCTGTCCGCCTGCTCGCCGTGCAGGTGGAGGACCACACCGTACCGGTGGCGCTCCAGGGTGCCGTCGAGATGGCCGCGCAGCACCTCGCCGTCGAGGAAACGGATAGCGACCTTCCGAGTCGGCGTCTCTGACGCCAGGTTCTGATCGCGCGGCAGTTCGACCCATTTCACGGCGGTGAGGGGGATCCAGGCGGTCTCGTTGTTCTCCAGCCCGCCCGCATCGTCGACCTCGACCAGGAAGTCGGGCTCGTCGAAATCAAGGTCCCGGGCGACCCCCTCGAGCGTTTCGTCGTCGAAAAAGCGGACGACTACCTTGGCCATGCCATCACCTACTCTACTAACCCTCATTTGGCAGGAGTCCTGCGGACTCCCCGGCGCCCAACTCGCCGGGAGCACCTCACACAGGTGGCGATGTGCCTGCGTACGGAGTCTGCCTGATTGCGGCGCAGTTTGCCGGCGATGTATGGGGCTAGCAACGGGGCCACCTCCTCATGAGTCAGGTCGGCCGCCCCCTCGGCGGCGATGTACTCCTCCTTGAAACGGAGGCGGGCGCGATACAGGAGCGTCTCGACTGCGCTCTCGGACATCTTCAGTGTGCGCGCAATCTGGCGGTAGCTGAGGTCCTGGAGCTCGCGGAGCGTGAGCACGAGCCGGTACTTCTCGGGCAGTCGTTTCGAGACCTCCCACACCCGCCTCCGCGTCTCATTCGACTCCTGGACGTCGACCGGGTCGAAGCTGCGCGACGTCGACGGCAGGTTGGCGAGGTACTCGTCATCGTCGTTATCCGTGCCCTCGACGCGAAGATCGCGCTGGCGCCGGCGCAGCTCGTCGAAGCAGAGGTTGCGCGCGACCGTGTGCACCCAGCCGCCGAAGTTGAAGGAATCGTCGACACGATCCATCATGCGCAGCGCTTTCATAAAGGTTTCCTGCGCGATGTCCTCGGCGAGCAGCGCATCGCCTAGCTTGCGGCGAACGAGCCTGTAGATCGAAGCGACATAGCGGCGGTGCAGCTCCTCGAACGCGTGCGTGTCGCCGTTTCGGTAGGCGCGAACGAGCTCGACGTCGGTCGGCTCTACACCTACCTTCGAGACTTCTTCTGGCTCGTCGGTCACATCAGGCGTCGAACTGCCCGTGCAGCGGCGCGGGTCAGCTCGGGGCGGGCATCTCGCATCAGGACTTGGAGATTGTGCCCTCCCGGATCGCCATCTTCAGCCAGCGTAACCACGGAATTGACGCCCATCGAACTGAGCGCCTCCCAGCCGGGGCCCTTGCTGCCGGCCAGCAAAAGGGTCGGGACGCCGGCCGCATTGGCCCTCTTCGCGACCTCACCGGGCGCCTTTCCATAGACGGTCTGGCCGTCGACCCGGCCCTCGCCGGTGATCACGAGCCAGGACCCGGGGAGGGCCTCATCGAAGCCGCTGGCGTCGACCACCAGGGGCGCGCCCGGCACGAGCTTTGCATCCAGGAAGGCGACCAGCCCCGCGCCCGCGCCACCCGCGGCACCCGCGCCGGGAATGCCCGCCACCCGCTTGCCCAGATCACGCTCGATGACCTCGGCCAGACGGGCGAGCGCCGAGTCCAGCTCGCGAACGGCGTCAGGGTCGGCGCCCTTCTGGGGGCCGTACACGTAGCTGGCCCCCTGCGAGCCTGTGAGTGGGTTCGTGACGTCGCACGCGACCATCACGTTCGCCATGTTCCAGACCGGATCGAAGCCCGACGCGTCGATCCGCTCGAGCCGAGCCAGCGCGGCCCCACCTCGGGGGAGGTCGCGACCATCTGCGTCGAGCAACCTGTAACCGAGGGCCTGGGCCATGCCCGCGCCACCGTCGTTGGTCGCCGAGCCGCCGATGCCGGCGATGATCGACGTCACGCCCTCTTTGTGGACCGCATCGAGCAGCTGGCCGAAGCCGTAGGTCGAGGCTCTGCGCGGGTCGCGCCTCTCCGGCGAGATCAGGGTGAGCCCGCTCGCGGACGCCAGCTCGACGATGCCCGTGCGCCCGCCGTCGATCAAGCCATACATGGCGTCCACTGGGTCCGCAAGCGGACCCTCGACCGCAGCCGCGCGATAGATGCCCTTGCGCGCGGAGACCAGCGCCTCGACGGTGCCCTCGCCACCGTCGGCGACCGGGATCTCCACGACCTCCGCATCGGGCAGCGCTTCGCGCACGCCGCGCGCGATGGCGTCGGCCGCCTCGGATGCGGAGAGGCTGCCCTTGAACGAGTTCGGCGCGACGATGACTCTCACATCAATAAGTCCATGCCATGTGGAGCCTCAGGCCGGATTCATTCCGGCCGTCACCCGAGCGTGCACTTTCAAGACGCCTCCCAGCGTGGCTGAGGAGAGGGGAGGGCCCGCGGCGGGGGACATCTGTCCCCTCCGCGATTAATAAACAGGAATTGTCCAGTCCTTGTACTTCGGTGTCTCGCCACGGACCGCGCCGAAATAGATGTTCTGCAGCTCCTGCGTGAACTCTCCAACCTTGCCACTGCCCACGGGCCGGTGGTCTACCTCGATCACGGGCGAGATCTGAGCCCCGGTCCCGCAGAGGAGCAGCTCGTCGCACGTGTAGAGCTCGGTGCGGTCGACGCTGCGCTCCACGACATCCTTGCCGAGGTCTTCTTTGATCAATCTCATGATCAATGTTCGCGTGACGCCTTCGAGGATGTCGTCGGTGACCGGCGGCGTCACGAAAACGCCGTCCTTGAGCATGAACAGGTTCTCGGCGGAGCCCTCGGACACGTGACCGTCGACAGTCAGCACGATCGCCTCATCGAAGCCCGCCTCGACCGCTTCGGACTTCGCCAACGCCGACTGCGCATAAGAGCCGGTGATCTTTGCGCGCGCGGGCAGTGACTGGTCCGGCACGCGACGCCAGGTGCTCACCATGCACTTGATGCCCGACTCGATCTCGACGTAGTTGCCAAAGGGAATCGCATAGATGAAGAAGCTGTGGTTGAGGTTGTGGAGACGAACGCCGATCTCTTCGCTCGACGCATATAGAAGAGGACGCACGTAGACGTCCGACTTGAACTGATTGCGGCGCAGTAGGTCGACGGTGAGGTTGACCAGCTCCTCGGTCGAGTAAGGAACTGTCATGCGCATGATGTTGGCCGAGCGCCGCAGCCGCTCGTAGTGCGCGGGCGCATGCAGGAGGTGCAGCTGCTCATGCTTCTCGTTCCAGTAGGCCCTGATGCCTTCGAAGCATCCGGTGCCGTAGTGCAGGGCGTGTGTCATCAGGCCCAGCTTGATGTCGTGGTAGCGGCCGAATTCTCCGTTATAGAAAACCCAGGTGTTCGGGTGGGTCACGGCCTTTTTTGCGGCGGCAGACTTCGACTTCGTTTCCACACTCATCTCGGCCTAAGTGTAAGTGGGGCGGCACCCATCACCTGCACAGTGGCCCCGGCTTCTGAAAGAATCGCCAATGTGAGCCTCTACGGCATCATCGCCGACCTGCGCCGGAAGTACCCGACGCCGGCCGCCACCGCGACCCTCGACCTGGTCGTCGCCGAGCTTGGCCGAACTCGCGACAACCTCAGGGAGGTGGTCGCCAACCTGGAAGGCAAGCCGCTCCCACCAGGCGGCAAACCGGTTCTGGACGAATTGATCGAGCGAGCCAAGGAGGACGGGGTCTACGACCTCGACTTCGGGCCTGACCCGTACGACAAACCGCCACTCGAGCCATTGGACGAGGGCACCGTCGGCATCGGCGCGCTGCTCGTCGTGAGCTCGCTCATCGGACTCGGCCTGGCCGCCGCCGCGGTGTATGCCGGCGTCAACGCGATCCTGCACACGAGTGGCTGAATTCTCGTTCGACGTCGTCTCGGAGTTCGATCCCGCTGAGCTGACCAACGCGCTCGATCAGGCTCGGCGAGAGGTCAGCACCCGCTACGACTTCAAGGACACGCAGACCATGTTCGACCGCCGGGACCAGGTGATCCTGATCGACTCGGCGAGCGAGGAACGCGCGAAGGCGGCCCTGCAGGTGCTGCGTGAGAAGGCCGCCCGTCGCCAGCTGTCGCCCAAGTTGTTCAAGGCCGACGACCCGAAAACGGTAGGCAAGGGCCGGGGGCAGATCGAGGTCCACCTGAACGCGGGCATCACCGACGACCTCGCCCGCGACCTCCGCAAGCGGATCCAGAACGTTACGCCCAAGGTCCAGGTACGGATCCAGGGCGATCAGCTCCGCGTCACGAGCAAGGACAAGGACACCCTCCAGCTGGTGATCAAGAGCCTTCGCGAGGCCGAGGACATCCCGGTTCCCCTGCAGTTCACGAACTACAGGTAGCAACCTCCCGCGACTTCGTCGCGGGGACCCCAGCGGATAAGTTGCGGGGACCCCAGAGGTATGCGGCAGGATAGTGGGGTGCTGGTAATTCCCGCGATCGACATCATGGATGGCCACTGCGTGCGGCTGGTCCAGGGTGACTTCGACAAGCGGACCGTTTACTCGGATGACCCGGCCGCCATCGCGATCGACTTCGCGCGCGCCGGCGCCGAGCGGCTCCACGTCGTCGACCTCGACGCCGCCCGGGGAGGGCAAGACAACCGAGCGGTGATCGAGTCGGTGATCGAGGCCGACCTGCCCGTGCAGGTGGCGGGCGGGGTCCGCACCTCGGCCCAGGTCGAGGCCTGGATCGGCGCCGGGGCCGCGGGGGTTGTGATGGGGACCGCGGCGGTTCGCGAGCCCGAGCTGCTGACCGAATGCGCGCAGAGGTTTCCCGGCTACGTCATGGCGGCGCTCGACGTGCGCGAGGGGAAGCCAGCCGTCAGCGGGTGGACCGAAACCGAGCAGCTCGACATCTCCGAGCTCATCCCGCGCTGGAACGTCCTGCCACTTGCCGGGCTGATCCTCACGTGCACTGAACGGGACGGCACCCTGGCTGGGCCCGACCTGACGACGCTCGCGCGCGTCCTGACGATGACCCAGCTCCCGGTGCAGTACGGCGGGGGCATCTCGTCGCTGAACGACATCAAGCACGTTCGCGAGACGGGAGCCTCGGCCGTGATCCTCGGCCGCTCGTTGTATGACGGCAAGCTTTCGCTGGAGCAAGCCCTGGCGCTGTGAGACCCGGGCTTCGCGCCCTCGCGCTGGCGAGCTTCGCCGCTCTCCTCATCGGCGCCTCAGCTTGCGGCGGCCGCGAAACACCAGATGACCAGGGCTTTCACCAGGATGTCGTCAACGGCAGCAATGGGGCCGAGGTGACGTTCGACGCCACCGTGCTGAGCGATCCGGTGGAGGCAGGCGCCCACGAACGCTTCCAGGTCAGGGCGGCGACGGGCGAGAGGCTCGAGGTGGACCACAACACCAACCTGGCCACGTACGTCCCTATTCATATCGACGATGGGCTCATCATCCACGGACAGCTTTATATCGACCCCGGCCCGCGGCTCGGTGTGCACTGCACCCACGCCGAGACATCGAGCGGGTGTCCGAACCCGGGCTGGATCGAATTCGGGAACAATTACTACGAATGAGCAATCGAAGTCGCGGAGCACGAAGGCCGGGTAGTAGTTTTCTCGCCAATCTTGGCGCCGGTGACTTCGGTCCGATTGAACGGGCAAAGAGGGTGCTGCGCAACGTGGGCTACAAGGTCGGTCGCCGGCAGGCGTGCTGCGGAAATTACGGCGACCCTGGTTGTTGAATGACGGTCGCAGAGGCCCGTGCGGCCGGATTGGTCAAATAGGGTCCCTCTCCCCCGTGGGAAAGCACACCACTAGGGCCCCCGCGACGAAGTCGCGGGAGGGGCTGAGTTGGCTTAGCCCTTTCTCGCCACGAGCCAGGCCGCGGCTTGCGCGATCGGACGAACGATTATCTCGTCGATATCGACGTGTGGCGGGCGCGTGACCGCGAACACGATGCAGTCCGCGATGTCCGCGGCGACGAGCGGCTTCACGCCCTTGTAGACGTCCTTGGCCGCCTTGCGATCTCCGTGGAAGCGCACGAGGCTGAACTCGGTTTCGACCATTCCGGGCTCGATCTCGGTCACACGTATCGGCTCGCCGTTGAGCTCAAGTCTCAGCGTGCGCGAGATGGCATGCACGGCGTGTTTGCTTGCGGTGTAGCCCGCCCCGCCTTTGTACGTCTCGAACCCGGCGATCGACCCGAGGTTGACGATGTGCCCGTGGCGTGCCTTGCGTATGAGCGGCAGGCATGCGCGCGTCATGCGCATGAGTCCCAGCACGTTTACCTCCCACATCTCGACCCATTCGTCGTCACGCGCTTGATCGATTGGATTGAGGCCACTCGCCAGGCCCGATTCGCCCACCACGCGGCGTACACGATCGAGGCGGCGGGCGCCCGCTGCGATCCGATAGCCGAGGCGGCCCAGCGCGACCACGGTCGCAGCACCAATCCCAGATGAGGCACCAGTCACGACGGCCACCGGCCTGTAGCTGTTCGCCACTCTCTCAATTACTCCGTTTGAAGCGACTCGGCGACGGTGTCAAGAATGTACGCTAGGGATGATGCTCGACGTCCTGGTTGGACTGGTCGCCGGCCTGCTGATCCTCGCTGGAGTCCTGGTCATGCTCGGGCCCAACGCGAAGAGTCTCTTCCGGCGCTTCGTTTCGCTGCGCCGCCGCAGGCCTTCACTCGCAGTTTTTCAGCCGTCGCGGCCCCGCGAGCTGGCCTCGCCGGGCCTGAATCCCAAGACCCAGCGCGTGCTCGTGGCCGCTTCCCGGCTTGGCAACTGGCTGCGAGCCCGCAACCAGGAAGAGCTGGCGCGCGAGCTTCGCACCGCGGCGGGCCGCATCACGAGTGACGAGCCCGCCGGGCTTTACGCGATGCAAACGCTGCTGCGCAGGCTCCGATTGCTCAGCATCGACGACCGAGGTGCCCAGGAGCGGCTGAAGGCCCTCTCGAACGAGCTTCGGGAGGCGGTTCAGGACCGCTTCGAGCAGCTGGAGCTGCTGCCCTTCCGCCGACCGTAGCCGTTTGGCGCGACGCGCCGTTCTATCTGTGTGCGAGCGGCTCCGGCACCGATCCAGTAGACGTCATTCCACCCAATCCTCCAATCGCTCGCACGCCACCCCCCTCGGGGCGCTCAGATCGGTTCCCGGCGCAGCACCTCTGGGCGGAACTCGGAAGGCAGCTCGGTCTCGGATGAGCTGATGAGGCAGAACTCCGGCGGCGGCCCAAGGACCATCATCCGTCGCCAAAGGCTCGAACCGGGCCGGCTCGCAATTGGCTGCATTCGCTCGTACAGGTCGGCATAGGCCATCCCCTTGGGTTTGGAGAAGCGGATCTCGAAACCTGGCCCGGCCATCGGCTCACCGCCGGCCAGGCTGAGCAGCTTGCCGACGCCGTCGACGGCCATCCTCGCGGCGGCGTCGTGCACGGGGATGCGGGCGCCGCTGACGGCAGCCTCGTTGAGAACGTCGAGCGCCGCCGAATTCTCGACGAGGTACCAGTCGCTGTAGCGGTCGCCGACCGTGAAGGTCGATGAGCTGATGAAGCCCAGTGGCCGCGCGCCTGCCAGTGTGGCGTGGAATCGCTGCAACGCGGACTCATAGTCGGCGACGTCCACACCGCGCGCCGGACGATGGCTGAAGATATAGGCGAGCAACGGCTACCTGGCTTTGGTCGGTTTGGCGGCCTTCGAACCTTTCGGCCCTTTGCCGGACTCGATGTACTTCTTCAGCGCCGCCATGTTTTGGCGGATGCCGTCCGCATACTGGCCGGCGAGCAGCCCCCCCGCGAATCGCAGAAAACCGGTGAGCTCGAAATCCATCTCATAGACGACATGGGTCCAGCCGTCCTTCTCCGTGTACGTGTATGACCACGTGCCCTTCAGGGGCCCACGGATGAACTTGCCCGCACACTTCTTCGGCTTGTTGTAAATGCCCTGCTCGACCTCCAGCGTCTCGTTGAATCCACCGGGAAGATCCAGGTAATAGCGATAGCGCGTGCCCTTGCCCGGCGGTTCCTTGTCGAGCTTCTCGATCCTGGCCACGTGGCTCGACCACTTCGGGGCGTTGGTCGCGTCCTCCTGCACCACAGCCCACACGCGCTCGGCCGGAGCGTCGATGTCGACCTCCTCTCGCAGCTTGGGCACCCTGCGATTATCAAACTGTGTCGGACGCGGATGTAGAAGGTCCTCGCACTCCGCCAAGAGTGCTGGGGGCGCTGCGGCACCGCAACTACCGGCTCTTCCTGACCGGTCAGATCGTCTCGACTATCGGGACGTGGATGCAGAGCGTCGCCATGCCGTGGCTGGCCCTGCAGCTCACACACAGCGGCCTGCTCGTGGGCCTCGTCCTCGCGGTGCAGTTCACGCCGGTGCTTCTCGGGAGCCAGCTCGGGGGCGTGGTCGCGGACCGCTATCGCAAGCGCACGGTCCTCCTGGTCACGCAGTCCCTGTTCGTCATGCCCTCCTTCGCCCTCTTTGCCCTGTCGGCGACCGGCCATGCGCAGTACTGGATGGTCCTGATCGCTGCCGCAGCAACGGGCACGATCAACCTGTTCGACGTTCCCGCTCGGCAGTCGTTCCTCATCGAGATGGTCGGACGGCAGGACCTGATGAACGCGATCGCGCTCAACTCGTCCGTGTTCAACGGGGCGGCCGTCATCGGACCGTCGGTGGCCGGCGTTCTCATCGCCGCGGTCGGGGTCCCGCTCTGCTTCCTCGCCAACTCGGTGAGCTACCTCGCCGCGGTCGGCGCGCTGCTGATGATGCGAGCCCTGCCCGCCGTTGTCCCGGAGCATCACGAGCAGCCATTGCTCGAACGCATCGCGCAAGGCGCGGCATACGCGAGCAAGGAACCGGTCGTCGGCATGCTCCTGGTCGCGGTGGCCGTGTTCTCGCTGTTCGCGATGAATCGCCTGACCCTGATCCCGCTATTCGCGGATCAGGTTCTGCATGTCGGCGCCCAGGGCTTCGGCTTTCTGATGGGATCGATGGGCCTGGGCGCACTGGTCGGTGCCCTGACTCTCGCTTTCACTCCAGGCCTTGGCTCCGATCCCCAACGTCAGTTCTTGGTGGCGTTGATGTGGGTGGGGGCGCTGCTCGTCTTCTCGGTGTCGCGCGTGTACGCGCTTTCGCTAGTCGGGCTGTTCATCGCCGGCTACTGCCAGATCTCGTTCGTCGCCACCGCCAACAACCGCATCCAGACGCTGACACCGGACCATCTGCGCGGCCGGGTCATGGCTCTCTACGCGCAGGCGCTCATCGGCGTGGGACCGATCGGCAGCTTGCAGGCGGGCGCCCTGGCTACGATCCTCGGCGCACCAGCGGCGATGGTCATCGGGGCGATCGTCACGCAGCGAATGTCACCTATGAGATTGAGGAGGAGCAATGATCGACCCGCATGACAACTTCAAGTTCCGAGTCGAGTGGGATGGCAACCAGATCGCCGGCATCAGCAGGGTGAGTGCCCTGCGCCGGACGACTGAGGTGATCGAGCACCGCGAAGGCAACGAGCCGAGTGTCGAACGCAGACTGCCCGGCCGGACAAAGTACGACCCCATCACGCTCGAGCGCGGCATCACCAAGGACACCGCGTTCGAGGATTGGGCCAACAGCGTGATCGGACCGTCGCCGGCGGGAGGCGTAGCGCACTCATTTCGCAAGGACGTCACGATCGAGGTCATCGACGAGTTCGGCGCGGTCGTGCGGGCCTACCGGGCGAGTCGCTGCTGGGTATCCGAGTACCAGGCGCTGCCGCAGCTCGACGCGGACACCAATTGGGTTGCGATCGAGCAGATCAGGCTGGAGAACGAAGGCTGGGAAAGGGTGCTGTGACTGCGGGCGGCCGTCGCGCTGATCAGCCGAATCTGACCTCGACCACAGCGGCGAGAGCGAGGGCAGGAATCAGCCACCGAAGCGAGCGCGTGTAGTCGGCAAGGGCGCGCAGGATGCGCGTGGTCCAGCCTCCGCTCGGCTCCATGTGAATCGCACTCGCGCCGATGTGAATCGCAAGGCCGCCGGCGATGATCGCGGCCGGGATCTCGACCAGGCCGTTCGGAACAACCCCGGACAGAGCGACGCTCCACGACGAGAGTGCCGCGGCATAGCCGACGAGAAAGCCGGGCAGGACCGTGAGCGCGAATCCGCTGAGGCCGGCAGTGAATATGGCCAGCAGCGCGGCAAGCACGAACGCGAGCAGGTTGTGGCCGAAGATGCCCAACGCTTCCTGGCCTTGTGTCGCGCCATCTGACGCGCCGAGAAGACTCGAAAGCACAGGCTTGACCACCTGGCCGGGAATCGCACCCGTCCTGCCCGCGGCAAAACCCAGCGCAATCCCGGCGATGAATCCCATCGCCGCGACGGCAATCGGCGTCCGGCGCATCCACACCAACCGAATGATGCCAGGGCGGCCCTGAAAGGCTGCACGCACCGATCCGATCGCTCGGCGCAGCGGCTTGCTCAACCCCACCTCGCGCGCAAGCAAGGCCTCACGCGAGAAGCCGGCAAGACCCATGCGCAGCAGCACCGCGGCGATGACGATCATCAACGCCGCGAATCCCCACAGAAGCTCGGCGCGACCGAGAAGGATGAGCGCCGCCTCCACCTGGAGCACGACGGACATCGGCAGGATGATGAAGGAGGCCATCACGTTGGCCGCGCGCATCGTGCGTGCGTTGAGGCTGATGATCACCGCGCCGGCGACCATCGCGGCCACCTGGCAGATGGTGGAGACGGCGAGCGCCACCAGCACCCCGAACGGGAAGAAGCCGAGACCTGGGAAGACCGCGAAGCAGTACACGATGAGTCCGCCATAGCAAAGGCCGAGCGACACGACCAGCACCGCGGCGACCTTGCCGGCGTAGATCTCAGCTTCCTTCAATGGCGTCGATAGGAGCACCTCGATCGTGGTCCGCTCTCGCTCGCCGACGAACGCCTCGAGCGCGAGCACGAGCGAGAAGCTCGCGGGGATGAAGACCACGAAGAAGGCGCCCACCACTGCCAAACGATTGACGACCGCCGTGCCGCCTCCGAAATAGGCGAGGGCCCTGATGCCGACGGCGCTGGCGATCGGTATCGCCAGCGTGAGCGTGACCATCGCCAGGATGAGCCGAATCTCATTGGTCGCGTCGCGCAAATCGCGACGCGCCACCAGCTCCGCTTTATGCCGATCGAGGCTCGGCCAGCTCATGATGGTTCCCCACGATCGCGAGATAGATGTCCTGCAGGGTCGGCAGCTCGCGAAGCTCTCGGCGCGATTTCAGACCTGAACGCCCGCGCAGCTCGGCGAGGTCGCCCACGGCCAGGGCACGACCGGCGGACATGATCCCGATCTGCCCAGACAACGTCTCGGCCTCTTCCATGCTGTGCGTGCAGATGACGAGCGCGCAGCCGTCATCCTGGAGCTCTTTCAGGTACTCCCACGCGCGGCGGGCGCTGTCCGGGTCGAGCGCTGACGTCGGCTCATCGGCGAGCACGAGCCGCGGCCGGTGCAGGGTCGCGCGGATGAGCGCAATCTTCTGCCGCATGCCCTTGGAGTAACTGCCGAGCCAGCGGTCGGCGGCATCGACGAGCTCAAACTTCTCGAGGAGCTCCTCGATGCGGCGGTGGCGCAGCGCGGACTCGAGGTCGTAGATGGAGCCGAAGTAGTCGAGGTACGTGCGCGCCGACATGCGCTCGTACAGGCCAGGCACCTCGGGCATGAGGCCGACCTTCGCACGCACGGCAGCCGGGTCGCTCGCCGAATCGATGCCGTCGACCCTGACCGTGCCCGACGTCGGCACGATCACCCCGGCAATGCAGCGCAGCGCGGTGGTCTTGCCGGCCCCGTTGCGCCCGAGGAGGACCAGGCATTGGCCCTGCTCGACACGAACCGAGAGCGAATGCAGGGCGAGCACCTCACCGTAGCGCTTCGCGAGACCGTGAACTTCAAGCATCGGGACCGATTCTGAAGCGCTGATCCCCAGGCAGTTACGTCTTAGGCGATGGAAATCGTGGCTCGAGCGTCGGACTCAATCGCGTGACTGCGCGCCGGCCAGACATTCCAAGTAAGACCGCCACGACCAGGAATGCAGCCGCGCCGATAAGCAAGACACCCAGGGGTGGCAGGCCGATCCCTATCGCGGCCAGGGCCCCGATGGCGCCGCCGACCGCGGCGACGATCATCGACAGCATGCCGGGCAGTGTCACCAGGCCATGGCCGATCGAGCCCAGCGCACTGCTGCCTTTGATGTCGATGCCGAGAGTCTGCAGCGCACCAGGGAGGTCGTCGTATGGGCTGGTCATGAAGTGCGGCTCGAGCTCCGGGTGCACCTGGATGTACGCGTTGCGGATCCTGTTCATGGCGATCACCCACCGGAAGTCATCTCGATTGAGTGACATCAGGCGTGCGATCGTGGCCACGCCGGTGAAGAAGACGACCGACAGCATGAATATCGCGACGGCGATGAAGATCGGCCCGAAGTGATCCGCCTGCGCGACGAGGGCCAGGGCGATCACAGCCCCTGACAGGATTGCAAGGAACATGTTCACGCGACCGAGGGATTCCGTGTAGGTCAGCGCTCGAGTCGCAAGCAGGCTCCAGTGCTCGGTGGCGAGGATCTGCAGCCTGGTCGAGGCAACCGGGTCACGTCCAGCCGGCGGCATTTCGGTCGACATCTTCTCTCCTAGTCGCGAGGCAGGTAGCGCGGCAGCTCTGCGAGCGACGCGTAGCCGCGCTCCGCAAGAAAGGCCGCGATGCCGTCGTGCACCTCGGCGATTGCGTTTGGGTTGACGAACGTAGCGGTGCCGACCTGCACCGCGGCGCAGCCCGCGACCAAGAACTCGAGCGCATCGTCTGCGCGCATGATCCCGCCGATCCCTATCACCGGGATGCTCACCGCTCGCGCTGCCTGTGATCGCGCACAGCGCGTCGGCGCCAGCCGCTTCGCAGGCGCGCGCGATCACACCGATTTCCGTGACCATGGGCGTGAGCTTCACCCACACCGGTAGGTCGGTCCTCTTGCGCACCGCCTCTGTCACGGCAGCCGCCGCGCGCGGGTCGTTGCCGAAGTAGATGCCGCCCTGCTCGACGTTCGGGCATGAGATGTTGATCTCGAAGCCGGCCACGCCCGGCACTCCGTCGAGCCTCGCCGTCAGCTCGCCGTACTCGTCGACGCTTTCGCCGTTGATGTTCACGAATACCGGGAAATCCCACGTCGCCCACTGCCACGCGTAGTCGCGGATGAGCCCGTCGACGCCCGGTCCCTGAAGACCGATCGCGTTGAGCATCCCCGACGGCGTCTCGACGATGCGCGGCGGCGGCGTGCCTGCTCGGGGTCTGAGGAAGATGCCTTTGGAAACCATCCCCCCGAGAGCCCGCCGCTCCAACAGCGGTACCTCAGTGCCATACCCGAATGTTCCGGACGCGGCAAGCACCGGACCGCGCAGCTTCATCTCGCCGACATCGACCGACATGTCGAGAGTCACGCTGTGAGCGCGTAAGCCAGGTGCACCGGCAGCATCGACCACTCGATGTCAGCGGCGCGATAGACAGGGCCCTCTTTGCACGAGCGGTCGTAGCCACCGCGTTCAAGCGGCACGGCGCAGCCGAGACACACGCCGGTGCCGCAGCCCATGTACGTCTCGACCGCGACCTGGGCCTCGGGCCATCGCGAAGCCACGGCCGCAAGCATGCGGTTGGGCCCGCAGG
>VBHX01000073.1 GCA_005879945.1 Chloroflexota bacterium
CACGCCCGAGCAATTTCTTCCGATCACTCCGCCATCCCGACCCTGGGAGCTTTGCTTGACCATGAACGACTCCTGGGGTTGGCGCCCGAGCGATACCAACTACAAGTCGCCCCGCGACCTGGCCCGCTGGCTTGCGGATGCAGTCTCCAGGGGCGGCAACCTGCTTCTAAACGTCAGCCCGCAGGCCGACGGCAGCCTTCCTGGCGTTCAGGTGTCACGGCTGCGCGACCTAGGCGAGTGGATCGCGACGCATGGCGAAGCTCTGATTGGCGCGCGTCCCGCCCCCACGAGCGTCGACTTCTACGGGCCGGCCACTGTGCGCGACAACCGGCTGTACCTCCACCTCGTTGCCCAACCGGTCGAGAACGTCGTCGTGCGAGGCATTCCGGTTCGGCGTGTCCGCCGGGTCAGTCTCGTGGGTGCGGATGCGCCGCTACATTACCGGCTCCCTCTCGCGGCGTACGACGACCATTTGCCCGGGTTCGACGTGCTCGCCGAGCTGATCATTGACGCACCCACCTCGAGCGGGGCCTTGCTGGAGGTCATCGCGATCGATTTCGACCGACCGCTAGAGGTGTAATCACCCCCAAGAACGGCATTACGAGTGGCCGGTGGCTGCCGTCCGCCTCGGTCAGGCCCGCGAGCCGCCGATCTAGCTCGTCACCCTCGCCAATTGCGAACTACCATATCGACGCCGGGACGGCATCCGGCAGACAGCGGTTCGAGATGGGTCCCGCCAACCAGCAGGGGAGGTATGAACTTGGTACCACGCATCGCCAGGCCACTTTTCTGGCTGGCCCTCGCCACGGCCGCCACAATCCTAGTCGGGGCCTGTGGTGGCAGCGCGACCTCGAGCAACGGGCCCGTGACCTTTAAGGGCACGAAAAAGGTCGGCTACTCAGCGCCTCTGACGGGCCAGTCGGCGCTGTACGGTCACGCTGTCAGCCAGGCTCTGAACTTGGCCGCGGACGACATCAATGCCAAGGGTGGCGTCAACGGCTACAAGATCGAGATGGACATCCAGGACGACGGCACCACGGTCCCTCAGGCCGTGAGCAATACCAAGTCGATGATCCTTCAGGACAACGTCGTGGCCCTGATGGGATCTGTCACCTCCGCGCAGTGCCTCGCGGAGAGCCCGATCGCAAAACAGAACAAGGTCATCACGATCGACGCCACCTGCAACAGCTGGCAGCTGACGACGGAGTCTGACATCGTCAATCCGTACTGGGTTTCGATTGTCCCCAACACCTACATGGAGGGCACGGCGGCCGGCAGGCTTGCGGCCAGCCTGAACGTCAGCAAGATCTTCATCGTCTCGCCGAAGTATCTCTTCGGGATCTCAGAGACCAACGCCTTCGTGGCGGCGTTGAAGAAGGCCAACTCCAGCGTCCAGATCGTGAACGATCCCAGCACCTGGTACGTGCCGTTTCCGACCAATCCCCGCTGGGACTCGACCATCAACGCAATCCAAGCGGCCAAGCCGGACCTTGTCTACTCGAACATCTTCGCTGCCGACCAGATCAACTTCGTAAAGCAGGCATTGGCCGTTGACCCACAGTTCTTCGTCAAGTATCCGATGACGACTCTGGTCTCGGTCGACGAGCTCAACACGCTCGGCTCCCAGTACCCGCTGGGCATGCATGCTTACATGCGGGCACCGTTCTTCGCGCTGCAAAACAACAACCCGCGGCTCACCGATTTCATCTCTCGCTACCGCGCCAAGTACAACGGTGAATATCCGTCCGACTGGGCAGTCATGGACTATGACGCGTTCACGATCTGGGCCCAGGCCGCCAACGCGGCGAAGAGCTTCGACGCGGACCAGGTCGTCAAGCAAATCTTTCGAGCACCTATCCGTTCCCGGTGCTCAAGGACTCGGTGAACCTGAAAGGCGACGATCTCATGATGCCGCTGCAGATGGTCAACGAAATCAAGGGTGACCAGTGCGACAAGACTGCGGGCCAACCCAACACCGCGAACTTCGCGCTGTGTCCGTCCTGGAAAGCGAGCTAGACAGAACCTAGAGCCACAAGCTAAGAAATGACGCCTGGGCAGCTCCTACTCTTCGCGATGGGCGGGCTGGCCAATGCGGCCTACCTGTTCATCGTGGCGGCGGGGCTCTCCCTGGTGTTCGGCGCACTGCGCGTCATCAACATGGCGCACGGTTCGCTCTACATGGTCGCCGCGTTCGTGACGGTGGTCATCGCCAACCAGGTCGGCGCCGGTCTCGGCTTCTGGGCAGGGCTCCTCGTGGCTGTGGCCGTCACCGGCGCGATCGGGGGAGTCGTCGAAGTCCTTGTCCTCAGGCGCGTGTACGGCAGGGAGCACCTGGTCCAGCTGCTGGGGACCTACGCGGTGAGCCTGGTCGTCGCCGGCGCCGTCCGGATCGTCTTTGGCGCCAACTACCGAACCGTCGCCTCGCCGATCCCGGGTCACCTCAACCTGGGCGGCTACAGCTACGCGAGCTACTCGCTTTTCATGATCGCAGCCGCGATCGTGATTGCCGCCGGCGTGTGGGCGATGCTCTACCGGACGAACCTAGGCCGGAACATTCGCGCCGCGGTCGCGGATCCGGACCTGCTGAACGCGACTGGAGTCAACGTAACCCGGCTCTATACCACCGTTTTCGTGATTGGCGCGGGCCTGGCGGGCCTTGGAGGGTCTATCGTCGCGCCAAGCCAGGCGATAGGCTCCAGCATCGATACCGACGTTCTAGTGCTGGCCTTCGCGATCAGCGTCATCGGTGGACTGGGCAGCATCATCGGCTCCGCAGTCGGCTCGCTGATCGTGGGCATGGTGATCTCGTTTGGCCTGGTCATCCCCGCCACCAACCCATTCGCACTGGCCTTCGTCTTCATCATCATGACCGCCGTCCTGACCGTTCGGCCGCGCGGTTTGTTCGGTCTGCCCGAGAATTGAGTCGGCTGTTTCCGCGCTTCCTTGGCGACCGCGTGCGGTGGGGGGCAGTGCTGGTCCTCTTTGTCTTCGTGGGTCTGATCCCGCCACTGGCCGGCCTCAATGAGAACCTGAATCCGGACACCAGCTCGCGGTTCCAGATCTTCCTCGGCACTTCCGCGCTTGTGCTCGCGTTGTGGGCGATCTCGTACAACCTGATGCTCGGCTACACCGGCATGGTCTCTTTTGCTCATGCGGCCTACTACGGCGTCGGCGCTTACACCGTCGCCTTGATCTTCAAGCGCTATCACCTTCCGGTCCTGGTGGGGCTCGGCGCGGCGCCCTTTGCCGCAGCTGCTGTCGGCCTGGTCACCGGCCTCGTGGCGCAGCGGGCGGTCCGACTCTACTTCTCCCTTCTCACGCTCGCGATCTCGCAGCTGCTCTTCTCGATCGTTTTCTCGTGGTACGACTTCACTGGGGGCGACAACGGCATCTCGATCACCCTGCCCGATCAGCTGAGCGACTACACAACGCTCTACTACTTCACAGCGGCGGTGGTTGGCATTTGTTTGTTGCTGATGTTCATCCTGGTCCGATCGCCGTTTGGCGCGGCTCTCTTGTCGATCCGCGAAAACCGGCAGCGCGCAGCGGCGATCGGCATCAACGTGAAGGTGTACGAGCTCGCCATTTACACCATCGCCGCTCTCTTCGCAGGGGTTGCGGGAGGCCTCTTCGTCATGTACCAGCAGCAGGCCTACCCGGAGATGCTGTACTGGACAGCTAACGCGCAGCCGGTCGTGGTTTCGCTGCTCGGGGGGATCTCGACTTTCCTCGGCCCGGCCATCGGCGCCTTCATCTACGTGGTGCTTGACAACACCATCTCCAAGCAGTTCCCCTACCAGTTCGACATCATCCTCGGCGCCATCGTGCTGGCGGTCGTCCTGGCCGTACCCGGCGGCGTCTCGGACGCGCCTTCCGTGTTCCTACGCCTGCGGGAACGCTTCCGTCGCGGCGAAGAGGCGGAGAAGCCGCCGGCGGAAAGTGCCGGCGAGGCGATCCGAATGTTCGATGTGCGCAAGGCGCTCGCCAGTGAGGCGATCCAGGCCGAAAAGGTGCACTCGGGAAAAACGCTGCTGAGGATCGAGCATCTGAGCCGAAACTTCGGCGGCTTGCGCGCGGTCGAGGATGTGAGCCTCGAGGTGAAGGAGGGCGACCGCCACGCCATCATCGGTCCAAACGGCGCCGGCAAGTCCACACTCTTCAATCTCATCACCGGCCAGTTGAAGCCCAGCTCTGGCAAAGTCATCCTCGACGGCCGCGACATCACCGGCAGGCCGCCTCATGTGATCGCCAAGACAGGCATCGGCCGCGCCTTCCAGATCACGACGATATTCCCGAAGCTGTCCGTTCGTCAGAACCTGCAGTACGCAATGCTCGCCCACGCCGGTTACACGGTGCGACCCTTCGGGATTGCCGATCGCATATTCGCAGGCGAGGCGCAGGAGCTTGCCGAGGCGGTTGGTCTGGGGATGTGGGCAGGTCTCCCTGCCGGCCAGCTGAGCCATGGCGACCAGCGCGCGATCGAGATTGCGATCTCGCTTGCGCTCGGCTCGAAGCTGGTGCTGCTCGATGAGCCGACGGCCGGGATGTCTGCGTATGAGACGGACAAAGCGATGGAGCTCGTTCGGCGCCTGGCCACGGAGCGCTTCCTCACGCTCCTCTTCTGCGAGCACGATATGTCGGTCGTCTTCAGCACAGCCCGCACCGTCACGGTGATGCACCAGGGCCGTGTCCTGACCGCCGGCACGCCCGAACAGATCCGGCGCAACCCTGATGTCCAGAAGGTCTACCTGGGCGAGCTGGAGCAAGAGGAGGTCGGCGCCTAGCTGTGCTCAAGGTCGAGGGATTGAACGTGCGATACGGCAAGAGCCACGTCGTCTTCGATTTCACCGTCGAGGTGGGGGATGGTGAGCTGCTTGCGGTCTTGGGCCGTAACGGCGCGGGCAAGACGACCACCATCCGCGGGATCGTCGGACTCCTCGCAGGCGCTTCAGGAAAGGTCAGCGTTGGAGGTCGCGACATGAGCGCCTGGCCCGCCCACCGCCGGACGCGAGAGGGCCTCGCCTACGTGCCCTCCGGTGCGCGCTGCTTCCAGAACCTGACCGTGGACGAGAATCTCGAGATCGCCGCCCACGCCAACGGGGCCGATCACAGTTGGACGAAGAAGCGGATCTGGGAGTTGTTCCCCAAGCTCGAACCCCTGAAGAACAACCTGGCGGGCGGCCTCTCGGGCGGCGAGCGTCAGATGCTGGCGGTGGGGCGCGCGCTCATGGGCAACCCGCGGGTGATGCTTCTCGATGAACCGACGGAGGGCCTTGCGCCGGTGCTTGTTCAGTCGATCGGGACGCTGCTCGGAACGCTCAAGTCAACCGGCGTGTCAATCCTGCTGGCCGAACAAAATCACCAGATGGCCTTGCGCGTCGCCGACCGGGCCGCCTTTATCGAGAAGGGGCGCGTGGTTGAAGTGCTTCCGGCCGCGCGGGCTCGGGACAGCGAGGTGTTGCACCGAATTCTCGGTGTCTGAGGTTAGTCGGAAGCGGACTGTCGGCTCTGGAGCGATCGCGGCAGCCCGAACCATGGGAGCACGCTGTTGTCGAACCGGGTGAAGGCGCAGATCCGGTCGCCGGTGAGGGTGAGGACGAATACGCCGGTTCCATGGCGGATGCGGGTGGGGGCGCGAAGGTAGGCCCCGACCGCCGGCTGACCATTGGCTCGCGTCGGCACCAGGCCAACCCTCCTGCCCGAGTAGAAGATGCTGTCGAAGAGCTTTTTCTCACGGGACGCCACCGGGCACCTGTCGAAGTTGTCGCCAATGAAATCGTTTCCGCGGGCGGATCCGCCGAGGCGGCGGAGGTAGACGCTCTCGACGAGCAGGCTGTAGACACGCATCTACAGTCCGTGATCGATAAGACGGGCCGCGTCGACATTTCTTTCAACGCGATCGGTATCCCGAGTCAGAAGATTCGTGTGCCCCTGGTCGAGCTGGATGTCGAGCAGTTCTCACTGCCGATTGCGACTTACACGAGGTCGTACTTTCTGACCGCA
>VBHX01000074.1 GCA_005879945.1 Chloroflexota bacterium
CCGATGCGCTCTACCCGCCGGGCAGGTTCTGGAGACTAACCCGTATCTAGGCGAACCCCCGTGTTACGCCGCAGCGCGATGTGGCGTTTGCTCGAAAGGAGGATCGCCATAGATGCAATCGACTTTGCGCACCGCTGTCATCTCGGCCGCTGCCGCAACGTTGTGCGCCCTGACTGCAACGCTCGGCGTGCTCGTGGTCAGCCGGCCCACCATCCTGGTGACGGCTCCTTCGGCTAGCGTGGCCACCACGTCGACATTCAATCCTGGAGTGATCACAAGCGGCGACGCGACCGTGTCCAAGAAGCCGGACCTGGCCATCGTGTACGTCGGCGTCGAGTCCAAGGAGAACACCGCCTCGGCGGCGCAGCAGGACCTCGCCGGCAAGGCCTCGAAGTTGATCGCGCGAGCGAAGGCGCTCGGCATCCCGGACAAGGACATCAACACCGCCGGCTATTTCGTCGGCGCCAACTACTTGTCTGACGGCAACATCGCCGGCTATCGCGCTGCGGAGCAGCTGGTGCTCAAATGGCACAACGTCGCCAGCATCGGCAAGACGCTCGACGCCCTGGTCCAGGAGGGCGGCGCGACGCAGATGAGCGTCGGCTTCACTCTCGCAGACCCCAAGGCTGCGCAGGCCGAGGCGAGGACACAGGCGATCGCTGATGCCCGCTCCCGGGCGCAGGCGATGGCGAGCGCGGCCGGCGTGAAGCTCGGGAAGGTGCTGCGCATCAGCGACCTGAGCTCGTACGGCCTTCGGTCGCCAAACTACGACGTAGCGGGCGCCGCGCCGGCTTCGACGCAGGTTCCCGTCGGTCAGCTCGATGTGCAGGTGTCGGTGGAGGTCGATTTCGCGATCGACGGGTAAGTCGAGCGGCAGAGCCGGCAGTGCCGGCTGCGCGCCGCGCGTTGACTTATCGTCCGAGCCATGATCAAGCCTTACCCGGATCGCGCCGTTCCCGCCCTGCTTCGGGTCTTCTCCGACGTCTTCACCATTGGTTGGACGGTCGCATGGGCCGTGCTCGGCTGGCTGATCTACAAGACGGTGCTTGGCCTGGAGGTCATCGCCGATGGCCTGACCAACACGGGGACCACGTTCAATGGCTGGATCGAGCAGTTTCGCCACGCGATCCCAGGTGGGATTCCGGGCGTGACGCAGTTCCTGATCAACATCGCCGACGCGCTCCGCAAGTACTCGGGCGACCCTTTGGTCTCCGCCGGGCACCAGGTCCATGACGCGATCATTCAGGTCGCCATCATGCTCGCGCTGCTGGTGGCGCTGCCGCCCATCCTGCTGGTGCTGGTGCCGTATGGGGCCTGGCGGTGGAGTGACATGAGAGAGATCGGCTCAGCGCTGGCGTTTGTGCGCATCGCTTCGATGACGGGGCGGGCGGACCAGGCGCGCGCGGTGCTGGCGTACCGTGCGATATCGACGCTTAGCTTCCGGCAGCTGATGTCCGCGAGCGCGGATCCGGTGGGCGATCTCGCCGAGCACCGATACGATCGGTTGGCAAACGCGATGCTCAAGCGTGCCGGGCTCGATGCGCGCCGCCTGGCGCCACCGGAGCTGCCCGAGCTGCCGGAACACCGCGAGCGATAGGGCCGGATCCTCTCTCCCGTATCGTTGTCGCGTGTGCCGAAGCATCAAGACCCTGCGCCACGCTGAGGTCGTCGCCAGCGACGACGAGATCCGCGCCGCCGCGCGGCAGTTCGTCCGGAAGGTGAGCGGTTTTCGCGAGCCGTCTGGCAAGCATCAGGTGGCGTTCGAGGGTGCCGTGGACGAGATTGCCCTCGCCTCCCAGCGCCTGCTGGAGTCGATCGCGGAGAACCTGCCCCGCCGGTCTTAACAATCTGGGTTGCCGCCTCGCCGGCGCCCATTTAAGGTCGAGACCGTCAGGTGCGACGGGCCGGGGGAGGGGCCGAAAACGATAAGGGAGGGCCCGATTGAGGTGTGCCCTTTTAGAGCTGGCAGCCCCGGCAGAAATTCAGCGGCTCCCGATTCGAACCCAGCTGGCTGATTCTGTGCCCGCACCGAGGGCAGGTCTTGCCGCCCTTCATGTGCACCGACATGAACGACCGATCCTGCTTCGACTCCTCGTAGTTGGGGTTGGCCAGGATCGCCTCCACGGCGCGAGACAGCACTAGCGGAATCGCGGCGAACAGCGCCTCCTCCTCCGCCGGCTTGAGCGATGCCCGCCGCCGCAACGGCAGGAGCCGCGCCTCGAAAAGGATCTCATCGGAGTAGGCGTTGCCGATCCCGGCCAGAAACTCCTGATTGCGGAGCAGGTCCTTGAGCTCGTCGCGAAAACGGCGCAGGCGCTTGCGGAAGGCGTCGATTCCCATGGCGGGCACGGAGTCGGCCTCGGGGCCCAGCTCCGCCCACCCCGGAACCTCCCGGTCGAGGTCGCCGACCCAGTAGATACGCCCCATGTCGCGGAAATCCAGGTAACGGAGCTCCTGCCTGCCCTCAACGCGGATCGTGAACACTTCGGTCGCGGGCACCGGGGCGGCGCCGTCGGCCATCTGGAACCGCCCGCCCAGCATCGGATTGATCACCAGCCACCGGCCCGAGCCGCCGCCGCCCAGCTCCGTAGCGAAAACGAGGTGTTTGCCCCGCCGAGTAAGTGAGACGATGCGACGTGCGGGGAGCTCGTTCGCAAAGTTCTCTACGGGGTAGCGGAGCATATGGCCCTTTTTGGGGTTGACCGTCGCGGCGGTGATCAGCCGTCCCTCCAGTCGTGGACCGAGGCGGATCCGCAAGGCTTCAAGCTCCGGCAATTCGGGCATGGAGCCAAGATACGGCCGCTGGTTTAACGACCAGAGCGAAGGGGGAAATTCAAGAACATGCGTTTGGAAAAACTCACAGAAAAGGCCCAGGAGGCGCTCCAGGAAGCGGCTGACCTCTCGCGCACCCTCGGCCAGCAGGCCATCGAGCCCGAGCACCTGATACTGGCACTCATCCGGCAGGAGGACGGCGTCGGCCGGACGCTGCTTGAGCGCGCCGGCGTGTCGGTCCAGGCCCTCGAGCCGGCGCTCCTCTCCGTCGTCGAACGGTTTCCAAAAGTCAGCGGCGCCGGTCAGCCCTACCTCAGCTCCGCGCTGCAGAAGGCTCTCGACCAGGCGGAGCACGAGGCCGACCGCCTGAAGGACGAGTACATCTCCACCGAGCACCTGGTGCTTGCGCTGGCCGACCACAAGGCGATCAAGGACGCAGGTGCGCAGCACGACGCCCTTCTCAAGGCGCTGCGCCAGATTCGCGGCAGCCAGCGTGTCACCGACCAGAACCCCGAATCCAAGTACCAGGCTCTCGAGAAGTACGGCCGTAACCTGACCAAGCTTGCCGCCGAAGGCAAGCTCGACCCCGTTATCGGTCGCGACGAGGAGATTCGCCGCGTCATCCAGGTGCTCTCGCGCCGAACCAAGAACAACCCGGTTCTCCTCGGCGAGCCCGGAGTAGGTAAAACCGCCATCGCGGAAGGCCTCGCGCAGCGAATTGCCGTGGGCGACGTGCCTGAAGGCTTGAAGGGCAAGCGCGTGATCGCGCTCGACCTCGGCGCGCTCGTCGCCGGGACCAAGTATCGCGGCGAGTTCGAAGACCGGCTGAAGGCCGTCCTGAAGGAGATCGAGGCTTCCAACGGCCAGGTCATCCTGTTCATCGACGAGCTGCACACTTTGGTCGGCGCGGGCGCCGCGGAAGGCGCCATCGACGCGGCCAACCTGCTGAAGCCGATGCTCGCGCGTGGTGAGCTGCGCGCCATCGGCGCCACCACCCTCGATGAGTACCGCAAGCACATCGAGAAGGATGCCGCGCTCGAGCGGCGGTTCCAGCCGATCCTGGTCAGCGAGCCATCAGTCGAAGACACGATCAGCATCCTCCGCGGCTTGCGCGAGCGCTATGAGATTCATCACGGCGTTCGTATCAAGGACTCCGCGATCGTGGCGGCGGCGGTCCTCTCGAATCGCTACATCACCGACCGCTTCCTGCCCGACAAGGCGATCGACCTCATTGACGAAGCCGCGGCACGGCTGCGCACGGAGATCGACTCCATGCCCGCCGAGCTCGATGAGATCGAGCGGCAGATCAGGCAGCTCGAGATCGAGCGCGAGGCACTTAAGAAGGAGACCGACAAGGTTTCCAAGGAGCGACTCGCAGCGCTCGAGAAGCAGCTTGCGCAGCTTACGGAACAGCGGACCTCGCTCCGCTCCCGCTGGGAGCAGGAGAAAGAGGTCATCGGCCGAATCCGCAAGCTCAAGGAGCAGCTGGAAGACGTCCGTGCTGAAGCCGACCGCGCCGAGCGCGCCGCCGACTTTGCGAAGGCGGCCGAGCACCGCTACGGCAAGGCTGTGGAAATCGAAAAGCAGATCCAGGCCGCCCAGGCGCGCCTCGCCGAGCTGCAAGGCGGCCACGCGCTCCTCAAAGAAGAGGTTGACGAGGAGGACATTGCCGAGATCGTCGGGCGCTGGACGGGAATCCCGGTCTCCCGGCTGATGGAAGGCGAGATCGCCAAGCTCATCAAGATGGAAGAGCGGCTGCACGAGCGGGTGATCGGACAGGACGAGGCGGTCAGCGCGGTCGCGAATGCCGTACGCCGGAATCGCTCAGGCCTGTCCGACCCGAACCGGCCGGTTGGTTCCTTGATATTCCTGGGCCCGACCGGTGTTGGCAAGACCGAGTTGGCGCGCGCCCTGGCGGAGTTCCTGTTCGACAACGAGCAGGCGCTCATCCGGCTTGACATGTCTGAATACCAGGAGAAGCACACGGTCGCGCGGCTCATCGGCGCGCCGCCCGGCTACATCGGCTATGACGAAGGCGGCCAGCTCACGGAAGCTGTGCGGCGGCGGCCTTACTCGGTCGTGTTGTTCGATGAGATCGAGAAGGCGCATCCGGATGTCTTCAACATCCTCCTGCAGATCCTCGACGACGGTCGCTTGACCGACGGACAGGGTCGCACCGTCGACTTCCGCAA